>JAEVYV010000130.1 GCA_023392575.1 Bacteroidota bacterium
GCTCAGATCCGGAATGATCTTAAAGTGGATGCAGGCATAGTCGGCTTCTTTCATCAGCCGGTAAATGCCGTTGTGGTGCTCCGGCGCTATGGTGGAATACACTTCCTTTACATCGTAAAACCGGGAAGCGGCAATGGTATTATCGATCGAATCCAGGATGGGGTAGTTGGACAGTTCGTGCACGTTTTCTTCTTCTTCGCAAAAGCCGATTATTTGGGCATTCATTTCGTCTTCTTCCAGGTAAGCCGCCAGTTTTTTCGCCGTATCGTTATACCCCACAATCATCACCCGCTTGGCCAGGAGCTTGTGTTTTTTTAAATAAGAATGACCCACCAGCAACAAAGACCGGTTCAAAAACAACAAAATGCCATAGCCAAAAAACACCGCCCCGATAAAGAACCGGGAAAGAACATATTCCCGGGTGAAAAACAAATACACCATGATCAGAATAAACCAATACAAATAGGCGTGCATGGTTTTTCGGGAAAAGTCCACGAACGAAAAGATGTATTTTCCGCTGTACACGTTTACCAGCCAGGCCACCGAAAGCCAGCCAATGTTGAGCCAGATCCAAAAATTCAAATACTCCACTTCGTGGGTTTTGGAAGGTACCTGCAACCACCACCGGCACAACATACCGGCAAGGTTGAGGCTTAACAAATCAAGGCAAAACACACAGGCCTGAACAATGTGTAAAAAGCGGGTGTTCATAAATAGCTCCTGTTATGAAGCTGGTTTTAGTAAAGGGTTGTTCCACCACAACAAAACGGGCGGGTACTCCGGCAGCCGCCTCTCAAATGGTTTCCAATTGGGGCAAACAACGGGCCTCTTCTATCCGTAAAACAGTTTTATAAAGCGAAACGAGCTTTTTGCTCTCGTGTTCCCAGCACAATTCAGTCCGCACCCGGTTGTAGCCAAACTCACCCATCTCGGCGCCGGCCTGGGGGTTGTTGATCAACCACAGGATTTTGTTTACATAATCGGCAACATCGCTGGCATAAAGCGAGGCCTTGCCGGCGGAAAACCGGCCTTCTTTTAAATCGAACTGGATCACTGGTTTTTTTAGGGCCATGTACTCCATCACCTTATTGGTGGTGATCAGGTTGTTGCACGGACCCGGCGGATCGGGGTTTACGCAGATGTCGCAGCTGTTCAAAATATCGTTAATGAGCGCATCATCGGCAAGCAAACCATAAAAATCTACATGCTCCTCAATGCCCAATTCTGTGGCCAGTGATTTTATCCTGCCAAGCTCGGTGCCGCCGCCAATGATGGCAAAATGCACATCGCGGGTTTGCCGCGTTACCAGCCGAATGATGTGCATGAGCAAATCCAGGCCGTCCTGCTCCGCAATGACCCCGATATATCCGATCAACACCTTTTTATTTTTTTTGTAGACCGCCTTGGCCGCTCCGGGGGTAAACCGGTTGATCCGGGGACCGCTCCGGATGACCGTAATCTTGTTTTCACTCATTTGTCCGCGCTTTATGGCAATCTCTTTGAATGATTCGTTGGTGGCAATGGAATAATCGGCAACCTTAAAGGTGGCTCTTTCCAGAAGGACCAATAGTTTATAAAAGAAGTTTTTTTTGTTGTATTTCGCTTGATACAACTCAGGGTTGATGTCGTGATGATCGAAGACGTATTTAACGCCAAACACCTTGAAGAACAAGGCCACCACAAAAACCAGATCCGGCGGGTTGCATCCATGAATGACCTGGAAGCGTTTTTTAAAAAAAATCCGCCAGCTTAATACAAACTCCCAAAACAGGGAAATCGAATATTCCAGCAAATAGGCCAGGGCGCTGCTGGCTTCCACCGGCAAAGGATGCCGGTATATTTCGATGCCGTTTATGCATTCGTAGGCTTTGGTATATCCTTTCATTTTTGGGCAGATGATGGAAACATGGGCCCCGTTTTCCTTTAAGGTATTGGCCTCCTGCCACACCCTGCGGTCAAAGGGCACGGGCAGGTTTTCTACAATGATCAAAATATGCTTTTGGTCGAATATCATAACAGGGTTCGATTGAGAAGTCGTTTTTTCAATTCAAAAACAAGGCAGTATCGCATCCGGCTTCTTCTGTTTCAGTGCGTAAGGAATGGCCTTAAGCCATCAGGCCCGAATAAATCTTTTCGAGCTGCGGGGTAATGGCTTCGGGGTAATACTCTTTTACTTTGTACAGTGACTGGCACCCGTGTTTGCGAATGCTTTGGTGGTCGTTGATGTAATACAGCAGTGAGTGCAGCAGGGCTTTGTAATCGCCGGGGGTGATCAGCAATCCGTTGATGCCCGGCTCCACGATCTCGGGAACTCCGCCCACACAGGTGGATATGATCGGCTTGCCGTACCGCATGGCCTCCAGTATGGATATCGGCACGCCTTCGTAATATGAGGGCAGAATGTAGACATCGGCGCCTTGGATCAACCTTTCCTTTTCCTCTCCGGTTACCCAGCCTTTGTACTCAACCACTCCTTCCAAATTGTTCGCGGCAATCATTTCTTTTAGCTTCTCCACCTGGCCGCTTCCGCCCACCACCAAATGCAACCGGTTTGCCAACGTTTCTTTGTGATCGGCGATTACTTTTAACAGATCAAATATGCCCTTGGTTTTGGTGATCATGCCCAAAAACAACATGGTTACAACCGGTTTTCCGTTCACAACCACGCCGTTGGTATCGGCTCTTTGTACCATGTTGTTAAGCTTGTATACATTTTTCAAACCAAAGGAGGTGATGAAATAAGTCCGCCAGTAATCCGATACCGTTATGGTGGCATCGTTCATTTTTAAAAAATACCGGATCAGTTTTTTCCCCAGCCAATTGCTCTCCTCATAAAAATGTTTGAAGTGCCCGGTGTGTATGTGGTTGATGGTTTTTCGATTGAAAAAAACCTTGGCCACATAAGCCACCATGAGCTTGCGGTACAGGCTGCCGCTTTTTGCAGAATGAAGGTGCACTATGCGGACATCTTTGTTTTTAGACAAGAAGGAAATGATCTTAAACAGTTGTTTTACAAAGAACAGCGCTTTGCGGGTGTTTCCCGGAAAGCTTCGAAAACTGGGAATAAAATTGAATACCTCGTAGTGCTCTTTGTGTGCATCAATCAGGGCGCCGATGCCGCCCCTGTGGTTTTTATAATCCGGACCAACCAGCAACACCTTTTTTGAAATTTCTTCAGAAATCATATGCTAATGAATTGAACGGCCTACGGCAGCCACCGGCTTTAGATTGCGGCATATTCCTTTAAATAACTGTCGGCGGTCTTTCGAATGGAATAGTGTTGTTGAATCATTTTATGGGACTGGGAGCAAAGCGGCCCGATTTGGTTGCGCACCGTCAGGTCAATGACTTTTTTAATTCCGGCCACAAATTCCTTTGGGTTGCTGACCTTAAAAAGAAAACCGCTGGGAATGTTGTTTAAAATTTCTGCCGGCCCATCCACCCTGGAAGCAACAACAGGCAGACCGGCTGCAATGCCTTCGATAATGGTTAGGCCAAATCCTTCGCACAAAGAAGGCTGCACCAGCAGATCAAACTCCGAAAGGTGCTCATAAATCCAGGAGCGGTTTTTAGCCCCCCAAAACCGAACACAGTGCGCCACACCAAGGGTTTTGGCCAGATCTTCCAAATACGGCCGGGAAGGCCCCTCGCCGATAAAGTTTAGCTCCACATTGACATACCCCAGATCCTGCAGGTCTTTTATGACTTTGATGGCCAGGACCTGGCCCTTTACTTCGTGATGCAAGCGGCTTACCTGCACTATTTGGTATGGCTTTTCGGCCGTGTAAGAATGAACTGTTCTTTGCCTGATGCCGGTGACGTCCACGCCATTGTAAACCACCAGGGACCGGAGCCTGCCCCGGTTGAACAAATCGTGCTGAATGGCGCCGGAAATGGAAAAAACCTTTTTGTATTTTTTTAGATTGTTCACGGGAACCCCCACGGTATGCACGGTCATTACGGATCGGCTGCGCCAAAAGGGCAACAGGTTGATCAGGTTGTGCTGGTGGCAATGAATCACATCGGGCTGGTAAACCAACAGCCATTTCCAGATTTTCAGCACACTCCCCAGGCTCAAGCGGCCTTCTTTTCTTCCTATATAAATGACCCGAACCTTGTTTGAGATGCGCTTGATTAGGGCTTCGTCGTATTGGTTGTTCACGATGATGATGGTGACGGAAGCGTACCGGCACTGGTCATTTGCTATGTCCACCAGAAGGTTTTCTGCCCCCCCCACCTGCATGGTGAAAATCAAATGAACGATCTTATCCATTTTAAAACAATCGGTAAGGAACTATTAACTAGGTATGTAGGGCTTTCGAAACACCACCCGGTAGAGCTTATTGGTGCTGCGCCTTAAAAACGTATAAAAAAAGGCAAAGGGCATTTGCAAAAAGCTGAGAACGTCCTTGGTTTTGAAACCATTCAACGACGGCACAAACTCGGACACCTTATACCATAGCCCGAAGTTTAAACAATAATAAGGCCGGTATTTGGTGATGAAGGGGAAGGTATGCATCAGGATCTTGTCGTAGATCCTGTACCGGATTTCCACAACCGTTCTTTCTTTGTCCTGCAGAAATTTATTGCTGCTTAGTTTGTGGCTTACAAATTCCAGGTAATACCCCAAAACAGTATCAGCCTTTACAAACCGGTACGCCGGCAACAACCGCAATTGAAACTCAAAATCACTGACCAGCCGAAACTGCTCGTCAAAATACCCCACCTGTTCGTGTACCTCTTTTCGCCACATGGGGAAGCACCCAATAACATGCCTTTTCAGTTTTGATTTTTTCATGATGTCAAACGCATCGTATTGATAAAGCCTGTCCTGGAACAAACCGTAGGAGTTGGTGCCGTAAAAATCGCCGTAGCAAAGCACCGCATCGCTGTTGTCCAGGGCCTTCTTTTGCGAACGCAGCGAAGCCGGAAGCCGGATGTCATCCACATTCCAGATGGCCAGATACTTTCCCTGCGCCACGGTAATGGCCCGGTTCCAGGAATTGTAAAGCCCTTCCCGCTCCACCTTCAAATGCACTTTGTGAATCCCCTCCCAATTGAACTTATCGATGATGGCCAGTTCGTTTTCCGTAGGATCGTTATGAACCAGGATCAGCTCACACTCGTCCAGGTTTTCGATTCGAAAAAAGTGCTCGAGGAATGGCTCCAGAAATTTTTCGCACCTGTACAAAGAGGTAATGATGGAAATCTCAATTTTATTCATACTCCGGGTTTTTAAAAGCGTTTTGCGTCAGGTTAAAAAAATAGGCACAGAACAACATCAGCAAAGTGGTGGTGTATGGAAGCGAAATGGTGTTGCTGTAAAAAGATGTGATCAGCAGGCATACCACATACAAACAGCCCACCTGCATGTATTTATCGAAACGCCGGGAGAAAAACTTGGCAAGCAGGGAGACGTGAAATAAAACAAAGGCAAACGTGCCCACCAGGCCCAGTTGGAGCAGCAAAACCGACCAGACAATATCGCCGCTGGCAATTTGTGCCACATTCCCGTACCCATCACTCATGCCCACGTTGAAATTCAGTTTGGCCGCCGCCCGGGAATCATCGGTAACCAGCCCAATGCCAAACAAAGAGGACATGTCGTTCTTTAGTATAAAATGCCACCGCTCAATCAAAAGCAACTGCCGGAACTCGGTGGTGGTCAGTTCACTCAGGGTCACCTCATTGAGGTTGATGCGGGAAAACTCCGTAGATACCTGCCTGATATCGTTCAGGCCCTGGGAAAACCGGCTGCCCCACATAAAATCCGCACCAAAGATCAAGGCAACACTCAACAATGAATAAAGAAGGAAAGTTTGAAGTTTAAACCCGTTTTTAAATACCACGTACAAGAAATAACAAACCACAATGGCCAGCAACAAATTGCGGTGCTGAGACAACAGGATTGACAGGCTGGCAAAAAACATCAGGACCCATCGGTATTTGATGGAAAAAACCTTTTTGTCAAAGAATAAAAAAAACAAGGCAGGATAAATATAAACGGGCAGGTTGTAGTACCGGGATACCGTCTCGCTATCTTCGCCCCAATCATCCGAGGTTATTTTGCTAAGCAGGGTTTTGTTTACCACCAACTGCAGGCAATAGGGAATACAGGCCAAGCATGTAATGAGGACGATGAGCCTGAATACCTTTTGCAACTCCGCCTGGCTGAGCGGCACCAAAAGAAAAATAGTTAAAAAATAAATCAGGCTTCTGAAAACCCGTACACTCACCGATACTTCTACATCTTTTACAAATATGCTGTACAGCAACAAACCGGTTAAAACGGCGCCGTACAAAAACATGATTTTAAAACTGCGCCAGATCCGTAGGTCTAAAAACAATTGCGGCTTCAACAACATCATGGCGCCGGTAAACAACAAAACCCAATCGTAGGTTTTGGTTACCCCCACGGCAGGTAAAACCATAAGAGTGGTGGGCACCAACTGAAAAAAACCTGTTACCAGGGCAAACAACAGCGATACCGAAACATAACGCCTCGGCCCCAAATAAAAATAGATTGCCAGCAAAAAGGAAAGTAATCCCAGCATGGTTCAAACTGAATAATCAATATGGAAAACCAAATGGAGTAATATTTAAAAGCGCCGCTGATGGAGGTTATTTACCCTAGTTTGCTATGCCATCAGGTGCTGGATGGCGTTCATGGT
>JAEVYV010000170.1 GCA_023392575.1 Bacteroidota bacterium
TGCGTAAACTGGAACAAACCTTTAACCCTCAGCAAGCAGAAATGTTCAATGCCGTATTACATGCGATGGTGGAAGACCCGTCCCTGATTCCAACGATCCTTGATTTAATCAATCCAAAACAATAACCCGATGAAAAGCTACACCTACAAAGTGGCCCTGGAGGAAAAATCCGAAACAGAGGCAGATGCCAAAATAGAAGCGCTGACCACACTGGCGAAAAAGTTAACTGTAAAAGAACTTTCAAAACTCGCCCATGTCGTAAAAACTGATCCTGCAAAGACTGCCCTTGCTAAAAAGTATTTAGGCGTATAAAGTCCCGTTTTAAAATCCATATCCATGAAGAACACTTCCACTTATGAACACGATGATTTTACACTGAAAGAAAAGCTAACCTATGGCATTGTAGGTCTGGTGGTTCTAAGTGGAAGCTTTTTTATCGGGCGAAGCATCGTTCGTGGAGCAAGGGCAACTTCCGAACAAAAGAAAACCTATGAGGATGGCAATGCCGCAACTTTTGCGCAGCAACTAAAAATGGCTTTTGAGAACGACAACTATTTTAACTGGGGCACAGACGAAGAAAGTGTGCGTTCCGTGATCCGTAAAGTGCCCAGTAAAGATTTCTTCAAACAAGTCATTAGCTCTTACCAAAAACTGTATGCAAGAAGCCTGATGGCGGACATGAAAGATGAACTGGCCACCTCCGAGTACAACGAAATGCTTGCCATTATTGCCGGAAAACCGGACCGCATTTCCGGGAGCTATAAGCCAATCCTTACCTATCAGCAATACCTGTCCTGGGCAAAAAGATTGAAAGCTGCTTTTGACACTACCTACTGGTTTGTGCCAGGCACCGATGAAGAAGCCATCAAAGCCGTTTTTCTGGAAATACCTACCCAGGCAGATTTTAGCAAAGTAGCACAGACCTACCTGAAAGAATTTGGCAATGATCTTACCAGTGATTTAAAAAGTGAACTGGAGTTCTGGGAAATAGATGCCATGATGGACATAATCAACAAAAAACCAAAGGTGTAATACCTATGAACAAGACTAAACCTTCTGCTAAAAAGCAGAAAAAGAAAAAGATCATTATTACTACGCTTGCCGTAGGTGCTACCGGCATACTTGGGTATTTCGGCTGGCAGTACTTCAAAAAGAAAAAGCAGGCGAAGCAAAACGATATTGAAAACCTGGTTCAGAATTTAAAAGAACCCATTCTCACTGAACCCATCTATACACCAAAACCAAAAGTTACTCCCAAAAAGACTTCCTATAACCCACAGCCTTTTATAGAGCGAACCGATGATTTTCCACTTAAAAAAGGAAGCAAAGGCGAAACCGTTAGGCGGTTACAAGAAGCCCTTATTGCCAAGTACGGGAAAAACGTACTACCCAAATATGGGGCTGACGGTGATTTTGGTTCGGAAACCGTAAATGCCCTGACAAAGCTTGGACTTCCGACGACAATAACTGAAAGCACACTGAATGTTATTTTGCAGGGCACAACCATTAATCCTATCACCTTAGGGAAGGACTTGTATAATGCAGCATTAGATAAAGACTTTACCAAAGCAGTTGCCTTGCTCCAAAAACTGAAAACAGTGGATGATTACACCAAAGCCAGCGAGCAGTTTAAGCTGGGAAGAATCAATGGAGTAAGGCAAACAATTGTCAATGGTCTTTTAAACGTGTTTACAAGTGAAACCCAAAAGCAAAAGATCAAGTTTGAGTTCTTACGAATCGGTCTTCAATTTGATGGCAGCAAGTGGAGTCTCTCTGGAATTGATGGACTTCCTATCGTAACCACTTTGCCAACTACAGTTTGGGTAAATGCAAGGGAAAGTGTAAAAGTTCCTGCCCGAATGGTGTTGGGCAATGAAGTAAGCAAGCGACTTGACTATACCCTGTTTGAAAACAAAGGCAAGTATTTCCTGGTACAATCTAAAAATGTAAAATACCTATAGACCTATGAAAAGACACATTAAATACATCATTGTTCACAGTACCGCCACGTTTGATCCCAAAGTATCTCAGTACTACGGTGACTTCCATTATGTGGTAGAACGCAGTGGAGAAATAAAAAGGATTCACCCTGAGACCACCATTATCAAAAATATCCCTGTTGTAGATAATGAAGCCATTCATATCGCCTATGCAGGTGGAAGAAATAAGACAGGTAATCTCGGTGATACGAGAACGCCTGTTCAGGAAGAATCCCTTTACAACAAGCTCATAGCTCTTACGGTTAAATACCCAAGTGCCTCTGTTCTGGGACACACCGACTTCGAAGCCTCATCAGGTTGCCCTGGCTTTAGCGTGAGAGATTGGCTCAAACAATATGAACCTGAAATAGCAGTCGCTTAACTCCATAATTAAATAATCCTATGAATACACCCATTCAAGCGGTCCTTCAAAAGAAGGGCTACAGAATCTTTTTGCGCCCCTTTGAGCTAAATATTGTTGGCGTTCGCTCTGATAGCGTCAAACCAAATTCTTTTGACGATACGATCTACGTCTTCTTTAACAACAGCGAAGGAAAGCTAATTGAACACAAATTTTCCGCAACCACAGACCCAGGAACCTATTGGCTGAAAAATCCCATGAACCCACAGGGAACCGCCATCCTGAAAGAAGGTCAGTACATAAACACTTACGGCTTAGGCCTGCATCGGGGCAAGTATATGGCTTTGGTGCAAAAGCGACCTGTAACGGTACTTAGAGACTATGACCGCAATGCTGTTCTTGACTTCCTCAACGGAACGCCGGATACAGGGCTATTCGGTATCAATATCCATAGAGCGTCCGAAACTGGGACTACCAAAGTGGTGGAGCATTATTCGGCTGGTTGCCAGGTATTCGCCAATGCCACCGACTACTTACTATTTATGACACTTTGCGAACGACACAAGCAGCTCTATGGCAACCAATTCACTTATACGCTTATAGACGAGCGAGCATTAAGCAGAGAATCAAAAAAAAAGTAGTACTGGCACTGTCTGCGATCACTGTAAGTGTTGGACTTAGTGCCGCCACCTATTCATATTTAAATTCTGATACTTCATGAAACACTTTATCAAACAAATCCTGCAAGACAAGAACGGCTGCTTCTCATTAAGAGAATTTTTGATCGCCGTGCTCATTTTAATCATTGTGGTTAGTTGGGTAGCACAACAATTCTTCGGGAAAAATATTCCTGAGTTTATGTTCTATTCTTTTATCAGCCTTATTGCTGCGGGTTGCTTCGGCTATTCCCTGGAACGAAAATCATTTGAACCTTCATCGAATCAAAAAGAAAATTAAACAACCTATGAAATACTATGTCATCGTTTTTACGCTTGGTCTTTTACTTGGCCTTTTCTACTCCTTCATGTACAGAACCCTTTTTGTTGTTCCAGTTAAGCCATCTGTATCTAAAAAGTCAGTGGTGGAGATTAAAAAAGAAGTTGCCCAATCAGAAATAGTCTATGCCAAGCACATGGATTCCTTAAAAAAGAAAAACACAAAACTGGAACAGGAACTGGTCGGCACAAAGAAAACTTTAACTGAAGTCAAAAAGCAAAATCACTCTTTAAAAGTTCAGGTGTATGCATTAATAGATCGTAGAAAAGAGCCCACTCTTGGAGACCAAGTTACGGACAACGACTGCGATTCATTAATCACTACCGTTGAATACTTAATGCAGTCCAACACCGAAAAAGACAGCCTTTTTGAAGTAGTTGCGCTGAATGTAGAGGAACAGCTTAAGAATAAAGATTCTACGATCACGCTGAAGGACGAACAATACAAAAACCTGAAAACATCTTTTGAGAAAAGTCTTTCCAATCAGCAACAGCTTATTGAAGAAAACAAACTGCTTGGCAGGCAGGAAAAAAAACAAAAACTGAAAAGTAAATTTTTGTCTGCTGCTATACTGATCATTTCCGGTGCAGCGGTCAATCATTTCCTTCAACACTAAAGAAGTGCAATTATCCTATGAAAGAGAAAACCATTATTTCTACTGTAACGCTATTCACCTCGCTGCTTGCGTATTGGTATGCAAGGGAAGCCGAGAAGGATTCAGTTCCCTATGTAATGATGGGAGGCTTCCTGGGTTCAATCATAGGTGATGCACTCGCTGAAAAAGTCACCAATTCCAATAACAGTAATTAAAACAAAAGCCTATGTCGTACCAGATTTTCAATGATGCCGCGTGTATTCGAATTGAGCGCACTATTTCAAGCAATGATATAAAAATTCTCATGGTGTCAAAGGAGCAAATCCGAACCATTGACATCATTAAAAACGACATCGTTCGCATTGATATTGGCGAAGGACCGCTCAAGAACATCTACCTCAATTACAGAGAGGTAACCTTCCCAACGGTTAATTCTGCAGGCCAACTCCGAGATCACATTAATTCACTGATGATCTCTGATATAAACGATGGTGATTATCCGAGCGAGGAAACCTTACAAGAAATTGCAGGAAGGCTTGGCGACCTTGCTCAACAATTGAAGGAAATAAAAAAGCAAGGCGAAGACGTAACAAAGGTGGAGCCGGTCTTTATGGATGAATCCAGTCCAAATGTCATTTATAAAGGCTGGTCAAAATCATTGGCGGATGGTGCTACACCTGTTTGGGCTATTCAGAAGATTAGCCGGACAAATGATATTGTCGCTCATGAATGGGCAGATGGCAACCAGCTTTATGACAATGCTTGGGATAATAGATTGCAATTAGCGTATGCGCCATATCTACCCGACAGCCTTGGTTACTAATAATTGGCTTAAAAGCCATTAACTCCAATTCTTAATTAAAAACAAAAAACCCTATGTTTCAGCTTTTCAATGACGGAGCCGTCATCCGTATCGAAAACGGCACGAAGACCTTACTGGTTACCAAAGAGCAGGTCAAAACCATTGACACGATCCAGAACAACATCGTAAGGATTGACATTGGCGAAGGGCCGCTGAAGAACATCTTCATCAATTACCAGGATGTCACAAACCCGGTAGTGGCTTCGGCCAATGAGTTAAGAGACTTGATCAAAGGCTGGCTTGTCTCAGACAATTACAATGGTGGCGATGCAACAGAAGCCACCCAGCTTAGTATTTTAACCAAACTGGGAGACCTTGCTATCATCCTGCAAGCCATCAAGGTCAAGGAAGCCGCCTTCACCAGGGAAGAACCTTCACGTATTGATGAATCTAATCCCTATATGATTTACCGTGGCTGGCACAGGGCTTTCGGTTACCCGGATGCTGCGGAGTGGGCCATTGAACGCATCAGACGTGAGGGTGATGAAGTTATCCATGAGTGGGCCTTTGGTACACAAAAGCAGATCTACAAATGGAATGACCGCCTGACCATGAACTATGTGCCGTATGACCATGACCTGCCGGTAGAATCACCGCTTCCTCAACAACCAATGGAATGAAATACAGAGTTACCCCAGAGATAGTACTCGGTAACATTTCAGAAGTAGAAATTCCCGAACTGCAGGTTTCTTATAACCGCAGTTCGGGTAAATTTCTATCCGGCACTATCTCTTCATCATACGACGTAGCTGCTTTTGTCCGCAATACCATCGGTGGAAATGAAGTGGAACTGCAAGAGCAGTTTATTGTGCTTTACCTAAGCCAAGCCAACCGTGTCATTGGCTATTACAAGCACTCCAAAGGTTCCATCAATGCCACTGTAGCCGACACCCGGATTATTTTGGGAACAGCCTTGAAATGTGCCTGTGTAGCCATGATCGTAGCGCACAACCATCCTTCAGGCAATCTTAAGCCTAGCAGGGCCGATGAGGATTTAACTCGTAGGTTAAAGGAAAGTGCAGCCCTTATGGATATAAAGCTGCTCGACCATTTAATTATCACAAAGGATGGCTACCTGTCCTTTGCGGATGAAGGAATACTGAATCTTGCGGGACTTAGCGGGTTAATCGATGCCCAGGATAGCTTTGTAAGTGCAGTCACAGAGTCGCTTCAAAAGAAAACTACCCATAACAAAACTTCAATTGAAAAACTAGCAGCCACTTTCGGTATTACCGATAAAACCGAAGTAAAGGAACTGACAGAACTGGCAATTGTGAAAAGATCCAGGATGCTTGCACATTCTGAAGGATCAATTAAGGAAAGGTTTGAAGAAATTGTGAATCTCTATAACTCCCAGGTAAACCTTTCACACCGCACCTCCCAATCCATCCTCCTCCAACAATATTCAACCCCTGCACCCATTGGGTATCTAGCGGGCGTTTTTTGCGGCTTGGACAAAGGCGCCTCCCTTTTTGAACCATCTGCCGGAAATGGGTTACTTACTATTGCTGCGAGTCCTTCACAGTGTACGGTTAATGAAATTGACACGTTACGGAGAAGAAACTTAGAGAAGCAAGGGTTTAGCCTGGTTCTAAACCAAGATGCAACAAAACCTTTCCGTGGTTTTGAAAAGAAGTTTGATGCCGTCATTACCAATCCACCCTTTGGTAATATGGAAGAAGAGGTCATGTGGGATACCTTTCCGATAAAGCCCCTAGAGCATGTAATGGCCCTTAGAGCCCTAGACTCAATGAAGGATACCGGCAAGGCAGCCATTATTATTGGTGGGCATACCAAATGGGATGATAAAGGCCGCATACAAGCAGGCAAAAACAGAATCTTTTTTAACTACCTATACAGCCGCTATCATATCGCAGATGTAATCAACATTGATGGCAGTAAACTTTACTCCCGACAAGGAACTTCATTTGATGTGCGGCTAATTCTTATCAATGGAAGAAAATCCAACCCTTCGGGAGCTGCATCTGTTTTTAGTGCAGCGAAAGACCAAGAGGTAAAAAGTTTTGAAGTCCTTTTTGAAAGGGTCATGGATGCTACCGAAACAAATTTTTCTATGAAACCACTAACTGATTTGGAAAACGAAGCCTTAGCACTGCAATCCCTATTCGCAGTAGAGGGCTTAGGCGCACCCTACGAACCTGCTTCGGAGGCCTGCATTGTGCTGAACACCCAAGTGCCGGACAGCATGGCATTTGAAACCCGAAAAGCGATCCTGGACATTAAAGCTGAAGTAGGCGGCGATATCGACAATTTTGTTCGCCACCGGCTTAAATATCCGACCAAAGCTTCCTTATGTAAAGTGCTCTCCGCCGAACAGATTGATGCCGTAGCAATGGCTATCTATAACATCGAAGCCAGAGGCCAGGGTATGATTATCGGTGACCAGACCGGTATTGGGAAAGGCCGCGTGGCTGCTGCCATGATCCGATACGCTGTAGTGCAGGGTCACAAACCTGTTTTCTTGACTGAGAAGGCCAACTTATTCTCTGACATCTATAGAGATTTATCCGCCATTGGATCTGCCTACTTCAAACCCTTTATTGTTAATACCAAGGAATCAAAAACAGATATAAAAGACGAAGACGGTAATGTCATTTATCAGGCTCCTGCCGTAACCGAACAAAACCGGATTATAGCTGACCGGGTGGTTCCTTCTTATTACGATTTTGTTGTAGCTACTTATTCCCAGTTTAACTCGCCGGAAAAGAAGCCGGAAAAGCCTCATTTTCTGAAAGCCATAGCGTCGGACAATATCTTCATTTTGGATGAAGCGCATAATTCCAGTGGCTCTTCTAACACGGGGGAGTTCTTGCAAAAAGTAGTCGCCGACACCAAAGGCGTTGTATTCCTTTCAGCCACCTTCGCTAAACGACCAGACAACATGCCTATTTATGCTATGAAGACTTCTATTGCCGATTGCAATATGAGTAAAGATGAACTGGTGGAATCCATCACTCGGGGCGGTGTGGCTTTGCAAGAAGTGCTTTCTTCCCAACTCGTAGCAGAAGGGCAAATGGTACGTAGAGAAAGAAGCTTTGAAGGCGTAGAGGTGAATTATATCACCCTTGATGACAAAGGCGAAGAACATAGGGCTATCGCGGATAACATCACGGACATTCTTCGGGATATTATTGCCTTTCAAGGAGCTTACGTGGATCAACAGATTGAAGAACTGGATAAAATAGCCGTAGCCGAAGGGAAAGAAGTGGAACTAAGGGAAGGTACTTCCCAGGCAGGCGTAGACAACCTGCCTTACTTCTCTAAAGTTTTCCAGGTCATAAACCAAATGCTCTTTTCACTCAAGGCGGATGCCGTAGCCGAAAGAACCATACAGCGGCTCAAAGAAGGCAAAAAGCCGGTGATTGCCTTTGCCTCCACAATGGGTTCCTTTATTGAAAGCATGGAAAATGAGCAGGGGTTGCCCGTTTCGGATGGCGATACGATTAATGCTGATTTTACCGAAGTACTGAAAAGAGGCTTAGATGGTATTCTTCGCTACACCGAAAAAGACGTGGATGGCAATCCGGTACATAAGAAATTTGACCTGGCAGAGCTGCCAGTAGAAGCCCAGGTAGAATACCACCGCATTTATAACAAGATCAAATCTGCATCCACCGGCATTACCATTTCTCCCATAGATGTTATTGTAAAGAAATTAAAAGATGCCGGTTATTCTGTAGCAGAAGTTACCGGACGTAAGTACGAGTTGCAGCTCAATTCGAAGACTGGTCAAGGTTTGATTCTTTCCAGAAAAAGGATCAATACCAATGACGCTTTTCGCCAATTCAATAATAATGAAGTAGATGTTTTAATGATTAACCAATCCGGCAGTACGGGTGCTTCAGCTCATGCCATTCCAACCGCTAAAGTGCCTAAAGACCAGGTCAAGCAACGAGTGATGATTGTTTTGCAGGCAGAACTCGATATCAATACCGAAGTACAAAAGCGTGGTCGTATCAACCGTACCGGTCAAATCTTAAAACCAATTTACGACTATGTGACTTCTACCATACCTGCTGAAAAGCGGCTGATGATGATGCTCCAAAAGAAGCTAAAGTCGCTCGATGCGAATACTGCTTCCAACCAAAAACAATCTTCTAAGATTTTAGATGTACCGGATTTTCTGAATAAGTATGGTGATAAGATTGTAAAAGACTATCTGGTGGAAAATAAAGAGGTGAATGCGCTTTTGGATGATCCCTTACACCTGGAAGATTCAAAATCAGACAGCGGTTCACAGGACACTAATATTTTGGAGGATGCAGCGCATAAAGTGTCAGGTCGTGTGGCGGTTCTTTCTACCAGAATGCAGCAAGACTTTTATAACGACATTTCTGAGCGTTATAGCGACTTTGTTGAATACCTAAAGCAAGTGGGTGAATATGATTTGGAAGTAGAGGCGATGAACCTGGAAGCGGAAACAGTAGGCAGCAAAGTAATTAAGATGGGAAAAGGCTCTGATAGTGCTTTTGGTGATGATAGCAATTTGGAAACCATTCGGGCCAATGTGCTTAAAAAACCATTTTCTAAAGTAGAAATCGAAAACCTTATTCAGGAATCGCTCAAAGGCAAGGAAGCTAAATTGGTTCAATCAGACCTTGCCGAGGATTTTGTTCGCTATACGGACGCTGCACTTCAGTCTGAGTATGATGAGATAAACTTAAAGTACACGGAATTGATTAACGGTATCTCGAATGAAAAAGCAATGCAAAAGATTCTCGCGAAGCAAGGCGAAGAAGCCTTTCTGCTGGCTTGCGCCGAAAGAAGAAAGGAATTGGAAACAGCCTGGCAGTCAAAGAAGGAACAAACAAGGCGAGCGTATGAGAATCGGAAGCAGTACCTCATGAAAATGTTTAGCTTTTTTTATGTAGGTAGAGGACTTAATTATCCCATTGAAACCTATAACAACGGTCATGAGCTGGTGCCTGCCATTTTCCTGGGCTTTGTTATTGACCATAAGAAAAAGAACCCCTACGCACCATCGGGTATTAAACTTCGTTTCGCTATCGCCAACTCTTCTAAGTACCTGGCTATTCCTGCTTCGTATTCTGAGGACATTATGGCGATCATTGGCGCCTCAGTAGATGTGGCGGGGCATTCCCTTCCAACACTTTTAAATAGTTGGGAAGAATACACGAAGCAAAATAATGTAGACCGCAGAATCCGGCATATTATCACAGGAAACCTGTTACAAGCCTTTTCTGATTTTAAAGGAAAGTTGGTTAGCTACACTACCCTAGAAGGGGAAACCAAAAAAGGGATTTTGATGCCCGAAAACTGGAACCCTACAGAACAAGTGCAGGATCGTGTAGTTGTACCTATTTTAAAAGCCTTGCCACTGATAAAGTCCCTTACATCACATGCAAGCCTGGTTACCAATAATGGACTGTCCTTTTTTAGGTACGGTGATTATTACAAACTAATTATTGCAGCTTCGAGATCCAGAGGCGGTGGCATATACCTGGACGGACAAATCCTTGAACTGGTAGAGAAGAACAATTTTGAAAAAGTGTCGGATAAAATGGTGGCCCTGCTTCCCTATCAAAATATTGAGAGACTTGTTCAGGTATTACAGAACAATCATTCCCTCTCTGTAACCATTCATTCTTATCAGTTAAAAGACGTAAAAACGGACGGGCAGCGTTTTACCAATCGCAAAAAGATCGAACTGCCTGCGGAAGAAGAACCCGTAAACAATATGCTCCTCCTGGAATTAGAAGCAGAAGCCCTCGCACTTGAACTTGAATTATTAGCAGCCTAAAACTATTACCATGATCAACCCTGAAAATTACCTGTCTAAAATTGCCTCTATTGATATTAGCACCATGCCGGTGCCTTTGCAGAAGGGACACGAATTTCTGATGAAGGCAACATCAAATGGTACTGATTGGAATACGTACAACAATAGCACTGCTATTCGTAAAACCATTGGGCTGTATTTCGAAAGACTCGCTGAACATCTTAAAGAAGCTGGTAAAGTAACTAAGCCAAGAACAAAGGAACCTAAAAGTGAAAATCATAGTTCTATACCAAAGTCCTCCAAAAAGCCTAAAAGCACAATTCCCGAACTGCCAAATATCATAATGGTAGAACGGATGCCGGAAGAACTTCGTTTCGTTAAGCGATATGTGAACTTAAATGGCAAAACCAAAACGAAGGATGACATTCTTCGCTTCATCAACTCACTGCAAAAAGCAATAGTAGAAAAACGTATTCGAAAGACCTCGCCTTACGCCGAACAAGTAAAGTATATCCAGGAAAAATTAATTCAGGTGTATAACAGCATGGCATCCAAAATAAAATTAGAATTAAAGCCTGAAACATTCGAAGCACTTAAGAAGCTAACCGGCGGAGAAAAGGTGATGGCTTCCATTGGTTTTATTAAACGCTATATCACGATGAATGGTAAGCCTGCAATGAAGGAAAAAGCAAAGCAACTGTTACAGCAAATCAATAAGGCGTATGAGAAAGGAAAGATTACGGATAGCGATCCATACATCGTTGAAATACATGAGCTCAAGAAAAACCTAAAAGCATTCACTACAGATAAGACGATTAAGGTCTTGGAAATTGAACAAGCTACACTTAACGGTTTAGAAGGAATTTTGGGTTGCGCCTGTAACAGCTTAAATGGTTTTGATGGCAAGCCTGCAATTATGAACAGTATGGACTTCGCCAATATGGAGTTTGATACACTTGGCTTTACCGGCAAATGGCTGGAACTGATCGGAGACCCATCAACAAACTTCACAGCAATGGTATTCGGTAAGCCCAAGATGGGCAAGTCTTATCTGTGTGTAGATTTTGCAGGCTACCTGGCACGCAATCACGGAAAAGTTCTCTATGTAGCAAAAGAAGAAGGTCTCGATTATACATTACAGCAAAAGCTGAATGACAAAAATGTTAAGCACCCTAATTTATTCGTTGCTTCGATATTGCCAAATGATCTTTCTTCTTATGATTTTATTTTTCTGGATAGTGTAACCAAATTAAGACTTACGCCGGAGGATCTCAACAACTTAAAAAAGCAAAACCCTTTAAAATCGTTCATCTTCATTTTCCAATCCACCAAAGAAGGAAACTTTCGGGGTGCTAACGCCTTTCAACATGATGTAGATGTCGTAATTGAAGTACCAGAGAAAGGAAGGGCCGTTCAAATGGGCAGGTTTAACCAAGGTGGCGAAATTCCAATTTTCTAATACTATCAAATCCATCAAAGAATTGCGGCAGATCCTGTTATTGACTGCCGCATTCCTATTTCTAACCGAATCAATTTAATCCTATGGCAACTGTTATTATCCTAAATGAGAAACCCAAACCATCAGAATTATCTACAGAACTTAAATCTCTTTTGGAGGAAAGGAAAAAGGCAAAGCGGGAACCGCTAACCCCTGAAAAACTCCGAAAAACGCCAGGTCTTGAACATTTGACCGATGAAGAAGCCACTGAAGCTATTGATACGCTGCACCGATTAGCTAAAATCTTCTTTGATATGGCCTGCCATAAAGAAAGTACTTGCATTGATAATCAACATGTTATAAATTTGAATCAACAAAATAAAGCCGCATGACAACCAATGAATTGTTTTCGAAATGGGCTAGAAAATCCGAGACCCCGAGATTCGCTCCCTCGGTTAAAAAAGCTGTGGTTTATACCCGTGTTTCATCCAAGGAGCAATATGATAAAAATTTAAGTCTGGACTGGCAACGCAAAGCCATTGAAG
>JAEVYV010000219.1 GCA_023392575.1 Bacteroidota bacterium
GTTAGGGTTACGGGGCTTACTACGCTGGATTCGGCCATTGTTTCCTCTATTTCGGGCATACAAAAAGGCGACCGGGTCATGATTCCCGGCGGTGATATTTTTTCCAAGGCCATCTCCAATTTGTGGCGCCAGCGCTTTTTCAGCAATGTCCAGATCTTTATTACCGCTGTCCGCGGCGATAACATCGACATTGAAATCAATGTGCAGGAAAGGCCAAAACTGGGCAACTTTAAATTCATTGGCATCAAAAAATCCGAAGCGGACGAGATCCAGGGCAAGGCCGGTTTGGTCAAGCAAACCATCATTACCGAGAACACCCGCCGCAATGCCATAGACGCCATCAAAAAATATTTTACCGAAAAAGGGTACATGAATGTACAGGTTCGGGTGGAAGAAAAACCCGACCCCAACTTCGTCAATTCCAATTCGCTGACCTTTTATATTGACAAGAACAACAAGGTCAAGGTCAACGATATTAATTTTTACGGAAACGAAACGGTAAGCGACCTGCAATTGAAAAAACAACTGAAGGGCACCAAGGAAAAGAGCCGCTTTACCCTGCATCCGGATAAAACGCCCAGCCCGTTTGGCGAAAACAAATCGCTTACATTTGGCGAATACCTGAAGGATTACGGCTTTCTGTCCGTTTCAAAAACCAAAACCCTGATCGATCCCTACTTCCGCTTCAAATTGTTCAGCAGCGCCAAATTCGACAGAAAGAAGTTTGATGAAGACCTGCAGAGCGTTTTGGATTATTACAACTCTTTGGGGTACCGCGATGCCCAGGTAACCGATACCGCTTTGTACTACAATGCAAAGGGCAACCTGGAAGTGGCGGTTAAGGTAAGCGAAGGCGAGAAATACTATTTTGGCAACATTACCTGGAGGGGCAACACCAAGTATTCCGATTCGGTGCTGGCCACGGTTTTGGGAATTCAAAAAGGAGATATTTACAACCTCAATATTTTGAACAAGCGTTTGGGCAAGCAATTGTCCATGGAGGGCGGCGATATCGGCAGCCTCTACCAGGATGACGGGTATTTGTTCTTCCGCGCCGATCCGGTGGAAACCGCAGTGTACAACGATACCATTGATTACGAGATCCGCATTGTAGAAGGCCCGCAGGCCCGCTACAAAAACATCACCATCAGCGGGAACGAAAAAACCAAGGACCATGTGGTTCGCCGCGAATTAAGAACCCTGCCCGGCGAGCTGTTCCGCCGCGAAGATTTGATTCGCTCCCAGCGGGAACTGGCCAACCTCCAGTACTTCAATCAGGAAAAAATTAATCCCAATGTGGTGCCCGACCAATCGGACGGAACGGTGGACATTAACTGGGAGTTGGAAGAGAAATCATCTGACCAGTTAGAGCTTTCTGCCGGCTGGGGCGGCGGCGTGGGCCTGACCGGAACGCTGGGCGTGACCTTTAATAATTTCTCGCTGAACAATATTTTCAAAAAAGAAGCCTGGGATCCTTTGCCGCAGGGCGACGGACAAAAACTGAGCCTGCGCTACCAATCAAACGGTCGTGCCTACAACTCATATAATTTCTCCTTTACCGAACCCTGGCTGGGCGGCAAAAAGCGCAACTCCCTGACCTTTGCCTTGTACCGCAGCAAGTTTTCCAATGCGTATGATTATTTAACCGGCCGGTTTGATAAAGCCCGTTCGGACACCAACTATTTAAAAACCTTTGGATTGTCTCTGTCGATGGGCAAGCAGTTAAAGTGGCCCGATGACTTTTTCACCCTTGTCTATTCTTTGAACTACACAAAGTATAGCATGCGCAACTATCCGATCTTTTCGGGTTTTGATAACGGCACTTCCAACAACGTCAGCTTCAAGCTGGCCCTGCAACGTTCTTCGGTGTACGATCCTACCTTCCCCCGCAGCGGATCCAACTTTGTGGCCAGTGTGCAGTTAACGCCGCCGTACTCTTTGCTGAATCCTGATCTGGTTACTTCCGGCAATCCGTATAAAAATCCGGAATACCACAAATGGCGTTTCAGTTCGGAGTGGTACGTGCCCATTGGCAAGCCCGCCGGCGCGGACAAAAACCGTCAGTTTGTATTGAAGATGGCGGCCAAGTTTGGCTTTATGGGCCGCTACAACAGCAAGCTGGAGGTGTCGCCGTTTGAGCGCTTCCAGTTGGGCGGCGATGGCCTGACGAACAGCTATGGTTTGTTGGGATATGATGTGATTTCTTTGCGCGGGTATCCGGTGTTTGAAACTTCTGATCCTTCCGTGAACAACCCCGACCAAACCAGCACCAACAAGTTCTTTACCATATTCAATAAGTACTCGCTGGAGCTGCGTTACCCACTGGTAACCAATCCCGGTAGCACCATTTACGGGCTGACCTTTTTTGACGCCGCCAACGGCTGGTACGGGTTTAAAGATTACAACCCTTTCCGCCTGCGCCGCAGCGTGGGTGTGGGCATGCGTTTCTTCCTGCCCATGTTTGGTTTGCTTGGGTTCGACTACGGTATTGGGCTGGATCGTTTGCAGCCGGGAGAGAACCGGTTTAAAAACGCCACCAAGTTCACCTTCATGCTTGGATTTGAGCCGGAATAAGACAGCAATACCGCAGATTTTAATAACTTGATTGCTCAATAAAACGCCATTATGAAAAAACTTTTTCTTCTTGCTGCTTGCGGCTTGTTGCTGGCGACCTCGGCTTACGCCCAGCGCTACGCGGTTATCGACACCAAGTATATTTTGGACAAAATGCCCGAATACAAAACGGCGCAAAAGCAACTGGACGATGTGGCGGCCGGCTGGCAAAAAGAAATTGATGGTATGCAGCAGGAGTTGGATAGAATGTATAAAGATTTTGATGCCGAGCAGGTGATGCTGAGCGACGAATTGAAAAGAAAAAGACAGGACCAGCTTTTTGTAAAGGAAAAAACACTGAGAGACCTGCAGCGCCAGCGCTTTGGTTTTGAAGGAGATCTTTTTAAAAAACGCCAGGAGCTGATTAAGCCGGTTCAGGACAAGGTGTACAACGCCGTACAAAAACTGGCGGTGCAACGAGGATACGACTTTATACTGGATAAAAGTGAAGGAATTACGGTTATATTTGCCGACCCCAAACTGGAAAAAAGCGATGATGTGTTGAAGGAACTGGGCATAAAATAAAAAAAGTTGCAAAACCCTTATTCGTATACAACCATAATACGCAAAAACGAATCATAACTAAACATCACAAAACAATCTCATGAACAAGTGCAAAATTTTTTTACTGGCAACAGTTATCCTAACAACGGCAGGCAGTGTTGCAGCACAAAAAACCGGTTACATAAGGGTGGACGACGTAGTGGCCCTGATGCCTGAAACCGCCAAACTACAGGGTTTGCTGGAAACCTATCAAAAAGATTCCTTACAACCCCGGTTCAATTATACGCTGGCCGAATTTCAGCGCAAGGACAGCATCATCAATGGAAAAGACTCTTTAAAAACTCCGGCGGCTGCCCGTGCAAAAATGCGTGAGGAAATGCAGGCCGATTTATACGAATTGCAAAACTGGCAGCAAATTTCCAATCAGTTGATGCAGGGCAAACAGGAACAATTGCTGGAGCCCATTTACCGCAAGGCCATTGATGCCATACAAACGGTAGCCAAAGAAGCCGGCTATGCGTACGTATACACCAAAGACGCTTTACTGGTAGCTCCTCCGGCCGATGATTTACTGCCGCTGGTGGCTAAAAAAATGAATCTCACCATTCCGGGAGCTCCGAAAGCCAGTGCTTCGGCCACACCGGCTAAAAAGCAATAAGTTTTTGATCTCATAAATTTGTGTCCCGCTTCCAAAAGAAGCGGGTTTTTTTATGGCAGATTTCGCAGATTCGGATTGAATTTCACCGTTTTTCAGTAATCACCCTTTCCTTAATTGCTTGCGGCTCGCCGCCGGTAGCTTTTCTCTTTTCAACCATACAACCAATCAACTTCTCCCTCATACTTCTAACTTTGTACTTTATACTTCTGACTTTATGGGTCCAATCGGTGTTTTTGATTCGGGTTATGGGGGGCTAACCGTGCTGTGGGAGTTTGTGAAGGCGCTGCCGCAATACGATTATTTGTATTTGGGCGACAATGCCCGGTCGCCTTACGGCACCAGAAGTTTTGAAACGGTGTACCGGTATACCCTGCAGTGTGTGGAATGGCTGCTTGGGCAGAATTGCCCCTTGGTTATTTTGGCCTGCAATACGGCTTCGGCCAAAGCCTTGCGCACCATTCAGCAAAAAGATCTGGAGCGGTTGAATCCGGCGGCCCGGATATTGGGCGTGATTCGACCGACAACCGAAATCATTGGAAGCCGCACCAAAACCAACAGCATTGGCATACTGGCCACCAGCGGAACGGTACAGTCCCAATCGTACCTGATCGAGATTAAGAAGTTTTTCCCGGATGTAAAAATTGAACAGGAGGCCTGTTCCATGTGGGTGCCCCTGGTAGAAAATAACGAGCATGCCTCCCCGGGCGCCGATTATTTCGTGCAAAAGCATATCAGCAATATCCTTTCAAAGAATAAGGATATCGACACGCTGTTACTTGCCTGTACGCATTATCCGTTGCTGAAAGAAAAAATTGAAAAATACCTGCCGCCCCATGTAACGCTGCTGTCGCAGGGAGAAATTGTGGCGGAGAGTTTAAAAGACTATTTGCACCGCCATCCCGAGATGGAAACAAAAATTTCCAAACAAGGCAAGCGAGAATTTTATACCACTGATTCACCGGAAGATTTTGATAATAAGGCCACGGTATTTTTTGGGGAACGTGTGAAGAGCAGACATGTGGATTTGTGAAGAATGCCTTAAGTATTCCGGCATGCAATTAGAAATTCATCCTTCTAACTTTTACGTTGCTGATTAGTGATTTATAGTCGCAGGATGGCTCTTCCGCCATGCTTTTGCAAATGCGTTATTGGGGCACACTTGCGATAGAAGTTACTGTTTCTTCATCATTATATATGGGCTGACGCTTCCGTCGCTGGCGCTGAGGGCTTTGTCCAGTTGCCAACCGTTAAAGTAAAAGAAGTTTAGAAAAGCAGCGGTTGTGTAGGGAACAAACACAAGTAGTTTCCCTTTCTGATCAGTGATCGCCATGTCTTTTCGTTTGCCCCTCTTCTGCCCATAGTCAAAGTAGAGCCCTTCGCCGCGGTATCTGCTAAATTCGGCATAAACGGCTTCAAGGCTGTCCAGCCGTATGCCGTTAATATATCCGTAGGTTTTTGGGTCGGTGACTACGGTGAAGTCTGCGGAGTTTTCCGGCGCATTTTGTGTGGTTTGTGAAAAAGCCGGAAAACAGAAAAAAAGCAAGGCCGGTAAAATTAACTTCATAAGCTGTTGCAATTTTCAAACTAAACTACAGGAAAAAGACCTTCAACCTTTGGCACAGTTGTTAACTGTGTCTGAAAATATCTAGCAGCGAACCGAGCTTTGAGCAAAAGATCCTGGGGTATTCCTGGTTGCGCCTGACGTCTGAGGTGTTTCTGAAGCAGCGGTATTCTTTGTTGTTCACAGTAAATAAATAAAATGCGTTTATTATCTAGAAAAGAACGCGCTGGCAAGAAGTTCGCTCAGTCGTCGCTAACGTTTCGGGACATTGCGTTCGGGCGGGTTTCGGAGCACAAGGTTTCAATTTATTACTAATGTTTTATAGTGACACTTAACTCTAAGTTTGTACGTCAGCCCGCCTGATGCAAACCCGTGTTGGCAGTTCGTTGTTTATTCTTTTGGTTTGTTCAAAAACTTTTCAATCATCGGAACAATAAATTCATTTTCTTTTGTGTCGGGTTTTATCGTCGTGATTTCGCCAATATATTCTCCGTGTCCGCCCGGAATTATTGCTAATTCAGAGTTCGCAATTTGTCTGTGCAGTTCAATGGCGTGTTCGGGTGTAATAATGTCTTTGTCGCCAATGATGATTAAAGCCGGTGCTTTAATGGATTTGATTTGTTCGTCTGAAATGTCATTGAAATTTACCATTCGTTTTGCATCGCTGTCGTGCATTACTTGCAAACCACTTGGATCCGGGGCTACTTGTTTGTACGCAACTTTTAACGGTTCGGGCATATTCTCCAATTTCGCTTGTTTCATAAAGTCCCAAAACCAATCGGGAGCTCCGTTACGTTTGGCAAGTGCAGAGCTCAAAACAATTTTATCTACTATTGCTGGGTGTCGGACAGCAATTTGCAAAGTCGTTGTTCCACCATTGCTGAACCCGAAAAAGTCGGCCTTGTCAATGTTTAAGTTTTTGAGTAGCGTGGCAATGTCGTCCGCATCTTGTTCAAATGTCAAGTCTGCGTTTCTGTCGCTTGTTCGTCCGTGTGCTTGCAATTCAACTGCAATGACTTTTCTATTTTTTGCAAGCAACGGAATAACTTTTCCAAAGTTGGATTGAATTGTTGAACCGCCACCGTGAATGAGAACAAGCGGTTTGCCTTGTCCGTGGATTTCGTAATACATTTTCAGTCCGTTCACTTCGGAATAACCACTGTCAAAAGTCAATTTGCCTGTCGTTGCTGTTGTCATTGTTTTAGCTTCTGTTTTGTTTTCGTTGCACGAGGTCAAAGTCAAAAGCGTCAAGCTGGAAATTATAATTATTCTTTTCATTTCTGTTGTCCATTTGTTGCTTTTGGTGTCGTCCGTTACAATGACTGCCAACATTCAGGGGCTTTGCGTTCGTGGCGGCATTCTGTGATCGGACGCCTTGGAACTGAAACCCAAGCTTCTTTTATAGCTGAAGTTAAAAATTAAAAGCTTAAATTTTTCGTCGCGCCGGGACTACAACCGAACAACTTTCAAAAGCCGAGGCTACTTCTGTCACCACGCCACGAACGCAAAGCCCCATATTGTGCGAGATGTGTATTGACTTATTGTTAATGAGTTAAATCGCTTCGACCTACTTTCTTGCACCTTTCGTTATAAGAATTACTCATTGTAAATATTCTGTTACCGATGTCGTTTAAGGAGTTTTGAAGAGTTCTAAAATCATTTCTTTCCTGAAATTGCGGATCGCCCTCAAACAGAAGATGTAATCTTTGTAAAGCTCCGAGCATAAGCAAGTTATGAAATCTTATACTGTCAATTAACAAACTATCAGGCATAGACCTTTTGTCTAACTTCTCTTCTAAGTAAATGCAGATTTCGTCCAGATAATTTATATCTACGGTATCGACAGCTTTGGAATTCTTTACCAGCGCTCCAACGCCTTCAGCAATCTGTACTCTTTCTTTAAATTGATTACACAAATCAGTCCAAGAGCGCCTTAAGAGATTATCCTGGCCGTGTGATAATGCAGCCGTTAATATGAGACATGTCAATGCTAAACCCTTCTTGTGTAAGAAGCTAGTTAAGTTTCGCACAATGCATAAACATACGCAATCCTATTGCGCAAATACAACCATCCCAAGCCGGAACTGTGTAGCTGCTCGAACAAAGTAATCAAGACCAAGCTGCTTCCAGTATGCTTCCATAGAATTACTGAAAGCAAAAGATTTCTATCCGCCCCTGGCTGGACACGACGCAAGCAAAGCCGAAGACAAATCCTTAGCCGGGCTCCTGATATCCTGGCCTTTAAATACCTATTTTAACAGCTTTCTTCCAAAAATCTGCCCCCGGCTATCCGAAATCTGCAATTTCTACCCTACTTTTGCGGTCCTTTCACAAAACCAACGGGTGTGGTGACCTGTGGGTAAACTGAAACAAGCCTGGCTCTCCACAGGCCATTTCGTAAACGTGAAAAAAAAGATTTAAAATGAAACGTACATTCCAACCGCATCGCCGCCGCCGTAAATCTGTTCATGGTTTCAGAAAGCGCATGCAAACCGCTAACGGCAGAAAAGTGCTGGCCAGCCGCCGTGCTAAAGGACGTCATAAATTGACTGTTAGCGACGAGAGAAAATTAAAATAAGCTCTTGCTGCCTCAGCCGAAGGCATAAAGAAGTCTTAAAAGCATAGCCCCTTTATGGGGCTTTTTGTTATTTTACAATAATCATGGCAAAGCCCTTTGGTCTTGGAAAAAAAGAAAAGCTGAAAAGCCGCAAGCAAATAGATGCTCTGTTTGCCAGCGGAAAGAGCTTTGCGGTATTTCCCCTGCGGGTTACATATCGTTTTTTGCCGGCCGAAGAGGCCCCTGTGGCGCAAATAGGGGTAACGGCCAGCAAGCGGCATTTTAAAAAAGCGGTGGACCGCAACCGCATCAAACGTTTGTTGCGGGAAGCGTATCGTTTGCAAAAAAAGGAGCTGGCGGAAACCCTGAGCCAGGGCAATACACAAGCGTATTTGTTTTTTATGTACACCGATAAAACAATCGCCCCGTTTGCGGTAATAAAAACGGCCATGGATGTATGCCTGAAGAAATTGCAGAAAAAAGCGGAGGCGGTTCATGAAGACCTTACTTAAAATATTGGCCCTGCCCTTTATTGGCCTGATTAGAATCTACCAATGGGTTATCTCGCCCTGGCTGGGTCCCAAATGCCGGTTTACCCCAAGCTGTTCGCATTATGCCGTGGAGGCTTTTCAAAAATACGGCGTGCTCAAGGGGTTTTGGCTTACCGTCCGGCGCATCAGCCGTTGCCATCCCTGGGGCGGCCACGGCTATGACCCAGTGCCTTGATGAAAGATTGAATAAGTTGTGTGGTTGACTGAGTTGATAAGGAACCAAACCTTTGTCATTCTATTTGGCACCTGTTGTGTCACTCTCTTGTACGTTCGGTAATTCTATTCGGCAGTCAGCTTTCGGCTATCAGATGTTTTATGGAAAATGTTTTTGATACCCAGTCCTTTTCAAATTGATGGATTTTCTTGCCGGTTCACCATTCACCATTGTCGATACGATTGCATCAGCTGGAAGCCAGTTTGTATGACCGCTAAAGGCTGATAGCCTCAACATAAAAAAAAGAGCCTCCAAAGAGGCTCTCAAACTTATTAACCAGTTAACAAATCAACCAGCCTACTACTTTGTGGCATTTTCAAAATGCTCACTCACTTTATTCCAGTTGATCACGTTCCAGATATGGGTCAGGTACTCCGGACGACGGTTTTGGTATTTCAGATAATAAGCATGCTCCCATACATCAACTCCCAAAATGGGGGTGCCTTTCACTTCGGCTACATCCATTAAAGGATTGTCCTGATTGGGCGTTGAGGTAACCTCCAGCTTGCCGTCTTTTACAATCAGCCAGGCCCAGCCGCTTCCAAAGCGGGTAGCACCAGCCGTATTTACTTTTTCTTTCAAAGCGTCCAGCGAACCAAAGGTTTGGTTAATGGCGTCGGCCAATTTTCCCGTAGGCTGTCCGCCGGCGTTAGGTCCTAAAATTTCCCAGAAGAAACTATGGTTCCAGTGGCCGCCGCCGTTGTTGCGCACTGCCGGAGAGATGCTGCCCGCATTGCGGACCAGTTCTTCCAAACTTTTATTTTCGTTGGGAGTTCCGGCAATGGCTTTATTTAAGTTATCTACATAAGCCTGGTGGTGTTTGTCGTGGTGGATCTGCATGGTTTGGGCGTCGATATGAGGTTCCAGCGCATCAAATGCATACGGTAAAGGAGAAAGAGTAAAAGCCATAACAATTCTGATTTAAAGTTTAAGATTTAAGATTTGTCTGTCGTTTCCTTAGGAGCCACAAATTTAGAAAGGATAAGTGGATTGCAGCAGGGAATGGGTTTTTATTCTCGGGAATAATTGCTGCTGCCGGGCATGCGTTTTTGCGGCAAATCGGGGCCGGTTGTGCGAAAAAAACTTTACAGTTTTTGGATTTTGCGCATATTTCCGCGTATTTTTTGCAGTATATTGCAGAGACGTGAGTTTGCTTTTCTTTAGACGTTCTGGCTTGTAACTGCTTAAAAACCCCAAACATAAACTAGTAAATATTGCTTTATGAAGAAATCACTGCTATTGGCATGGGTGCAGTTCCATGCTTTGCCATTTTTAGTACCTGATCAAAACCGTCAAGCTTCAGGGGCGGTTGGTAAAATGCCACTGCACATATCACTTATATAAACCCCATTGCCATTATTCTTTAATTAAAAAAATTAGTTGTTATGAGAAGACCCTTATTGTTTCTCTGTAGTGTACTATTCTCGTTATTTGCTTTTGCGCAGTCGCAAAATGTAACGGGAGTGGTCAGTGCATCAGACGGCGCACCTTTGTCTGCCAGTGTGCTCATAAAAGGAACCACACGTGGCACCAGTGCCGATGCACAAGGCAAGTATTCCCTTCAAAACCTACCGCAAAATGCGGTACTGGTGTTTTCGTCCGTAGGATATAAAACGGTAGAAATTGCGGTAAACGGAAACAATGTTATCAACGCCACACTTCAACCGGATGCCCAGGCACTGGACGAGGTCATTGCGATTGCTTACGGAACGACCAAGAAAGGTACGTTCACCGGCTCTGCTTCTGTGATCAATGAAAAGGAGATCAAAGATCAACCCACTACTTCTTTTCAAAATGCCCTCATCGGGAAGGCGCCGGGGGTACAGGTTACTTCTGCCTCGGGCCAGGCCGGTTCTGTGGCCAGCATTCGCATCCGTGGTATCGGTTCTATGCTTGCTTCCAACGAACCGCTATACGTAATTGACGGTGTGCCGGTAACATCGGGCAACTCCGGCCAGATGAGCGATTACATTTATTCTACCAACAACGTAATGAATACGCTCAACCCGGCGGATATTGCTTCTATCACCATTTTGAAGGATGCTGCTGCTGCTTCGTTGTACGGTTCAAGGGCCGCTAATGGTGTAGTGTTGATCACTACCAAGCAGGGCAGGGCAGGCAAGCCAAAAATCAATTTGCGTTCTTCCATTAGCTTTACACCTTCCTGGGCAACCGATAATTATGAAACAGCCGATGTGCAGGCGCAGGTAAATATGTTGTATAGCATCCTTTACGATTCGCGTATTTCAGCAGGTAGAACACCGGCACAAGCTAACGAACAGACCCTGATGAGATTGAATTCCAGAAACTGGTCACCTGGAGCCAGCTATGGAAATCCTACCACTTCCTACGGATTTGGGATCCATGGTTACGAATTTTCCACCAAGGGAACCAGCATGTATGAGAATGTCATTATCAAAGGCAAGACCGACGGCATTGAAAACCGTGATGGAAAATATTTTGATTGGGAAGACGCCTTATTCAGAACCGGTGTTTATCAAACCAATGATCTTTCGGTCAGTGGAGGTGATCAAAACACAAAGTATTATACATCTCTTTCTTACACAAAAGATAACGGCCGCATAAAAGTGAATGGGTTTGACCGCATTTCCGGCCGCGTAAACCTCTCCCAGGGCATTGGTAAGTACGTTGATTTTATTTCCAATATTAACATTGCCAAAACCACCAAATCAGGGTATAACGATACCCGGAATACCGGCGGCAACTACTTTATGCAATCCCGCAATTTATTATGGCCGCTTTACTGGCCCACTGATTATAAAACAGGGAAGCCTTATTCTACTCGTTTCGGAAGCCTTGCTTATAACGGCTTGTTCTACGATAATGAATGGGAGAATCAAACATCTGATTTACGGATGTTGACCAGTCAGTCTGTTGTGGCCCATATTCTTCCATCGCTTGATCTGAAGACCGTGTTCTCATATGATAATGTGGAAACAAAAGATCATCTGTACTACAGTGCAAAACATTTTAATGCATTGCCTCCTACCAATGGAAGTGTAAACGAAATGAGTACCAACTCCAAAAGGCTGGTGTCATCTACCACATTGAATTTCAAAAAGGAATTTGGTTTGCATGGTATCGATGTTTTGGCGGGCTATGAAGCGGAAAAGAACACCACTGATTTTCAACGGGCTTCCGGCACCGATCTGCCGTCCAGCGCTTTGCATACGGTGGCTACTGCCGGTAAACGAGATGCCAATGCTTATTCCTGGGGCAATACCATGAACTCCATATTGTCAAGGGCAGAATACAATTATGATCAAAAATATTTTGCGTCTGCTTCCTTCCGCCGCGATGCCTCTTCCAAACTGGGACCTGAGGTCCGCTGGGGCGATTTTTGGTCTGTTGCAGGCTCCTGGAAGATCGACAGAGAATCGTTTATGAGTGGTGTAGATTACATCAGTAACCTAAGGTTAAGGGCTTCCTATGGTGTTAATGGAACACTGCCTCCTGACAATTACGCCTGGCGTACGTTAGCCGGCTACGGCAACCGGTATATGACACAGGCCGGCGGTGGCATTAGCACCATGGCCGATAGAAGCCTGCAATGGGAAACCAACTATGTTACCAACTTAGGCTTGGAATTTGGCCTGTTTGCCCAGCGGCTTTATGGTACTATTGAGTATTTCAACCGCGACACAAGAAACCTGTTGCAGAATGTGCCTATTTCCAGGGTTACGGGTTTTTCATCTACTGCAAGAAATATTGGAGAGATGAATAACCGCGGGTTGGAACTTAGTTTGGGTGGAGATATTGTTCGCAACAACAAACTGAGATGGAGTGTGAATGCCAATGCTTCTTTTGTTAAATCCAAAATAACAAAATTGTATAAAAATGAAGGCGAGGCAAAAGGTCAGGACATCATTTGGTTCGACCCCACAGGAGGCGATGCTAGAGCGAAATATATTTACAGGGAAGGTGAATCTACCTATTCATTCTATGGTTTTGAGTGGGCCGGTGTAGATCCTGAAAATGGTAAAAACCGCTGGTATGTAAATGATCCGGCCGACAAAGCCGCAGGTGACTTTTTGCTGAACGGCAAAGGAGCAACCTACAACTTGAACAAGGCCAACAATGTGATCTTAGGAAGTGCCTTGCCAAAAGTATACGGTGGTTTCAGCACCGATCTGCAATATGGCAACTTCAACCTGGGAATCAATTTTATTTACAAGGTTGGCGGATATCTGTATGATGGCGCCTTCAAGGATATGGCTGATGATGGTTATTACTGGGAGCGGATCCGCTCACAGATTTATTATGAGGACATGTGGACCGATGCCAACCCCAATGGCAGCTTGCCCAAGCTGAGTGGAAACGACCTGGAAGATGCAATGCAATACAGCACCCGTCAAATGCACGACGCCAGCTTCTTAAGATTAAAAACGCTTTCGCTGGGGTATAATTTGCCGCGTACCGTGTTAAACAGAATTAGTCTTTCCAATGCAAGGTTTTTTGTAAGCGGTAGCAATCTGTTAACCTTCTCTAAGTACAAGATTGCCGATCCGGAAGTGAATAACTTTGGCACAAGAGGATGGGAAACTCCTTATGGCAAAACATTCACTGTTGGTATTGAATTAAGTTTCTAAACCCTCTAAAGATTTCAAAAATGAGAAAGTACACTATATTTTTTGCAGCCCTTCTGCTGTTGGGGTTCACCTCATGTAAAAAGGATTTCCTGGACGTGAAGCCGACCAATTCAGGTGATGCTGAAACAGCTATACAAACGGTGGCCGACGCTAATGTGATGGTCAACGGTCTGATGAGTAAAATGACCAGCTCTGCCTATTATGGAAGAAATTTTTTGGTATATGGCGATTTGAAGGGCGGCGATCTGACCATTTTTACCCAGGGTTGGACATTTGATGCCATGTATTCGTTCAATCATTCCAAATCCGCCAATAACTTTTCAGGTTTTTGGAGCCAGATCTATCACAATATTTTACAGGCTAATAACATTATAATAAATATTGACCGGTTGAAAGCTGCCGGAACCACGGAGAACTTTGACACTTACAAAGGCCAGGCCCTTACCGCAAGAGCCCTGATGTATTTTGACCTGGTGCGTCTTTACGGCAAGCCCTACTTGCAGGATAAGGCTTCTTACGGTGTACCCAATATCACCGAACCTCTCGCAGCATCGGCCCAGCCGCTGCGTGCCACAGTGGAAGAGAACTATACGCAGATTTTGAAGGATTTAAAAGAGGCCGAGCCATTGCTGTCGAAGGCAAAATCAAACGGTTATTTAAATTACTACGCCAACAAAGCCATACAGGCCAGGGTTTATCTCAATATGGGAAATTATCCAGAGGCCTTAAGCGCTGCAGAAGTCATCATTAAGAGCAACGTGTATAAGTTGTACGCCGCCAATGCCGAGTGGGTGAATTCATGGAAGTCACAGTTTGGTACTGAGTCCATTTTTGAATTGGGAATTTATCCTAATGAGAGCGATTTAGGTACCAGTTCTTTAGGCTACCTTACGCGCCGCAGAGCGCATGGCACCCCTTCTGCTATAGGCTCGGTAATGGCCAGCGATTACTTCCTCAATAGGTTAAATCAGGATCCCGATGATGTAAGGTGGGGTGTGATGAGCAATGATGAAAGCAGTACTACCCGTCTAGGTTCTTGCTACAAGTATAGTGGCAGCACAACGCTCGAGGGAGATGATAAGAGTAAAAACTCGTCTTCAGCCGTGAACATTAAGGTGATCCGTCTTTCAGAAATTTATCTGATTGCAGCAGAAGCCGCCTTCCCTACTAATAAAGACCTGGCAGCTACTTACCTCAACGAAATCCGTAAGCGTTCTCCAGGATTAGCACCGGCTACAGCAGCCACCATTACCATAGATATGATCCTGGACGAAAGAAGCAAAGAGTTGTTTACCGAAGGCCATCGCTTCTTTGATATGTTGCGTTTGAACCTGCCTATTACGTTCAATGACGAATTTGGAGCCATCGCGGTTACGCAACGCCCCAAAACCATTGACCGCAATTTCAAAAAAGTAATTCTGCCCATTCCGCAGGATGAGATCAATGCCAACCCCGGTTTGGAAAAACAGCAAAACGCGGGCTATTAATTACCTACACAATTAAATAAAAGCCTGACCGTATGTGCGGTCAGGCTTTTTTATTTGAAATCATTCTTGCTGACATTATGCAGACTAAGAATATTGCTCTCCTTATGCCACCCGGAGATTATGGTAGATCATAACGTAATCAACACTACATTTCGCATAAGTGCTGTTAAGCAGCGGCTCTTATTTTCTGCCGAAAGCTTATCTTTTTTGCCGGAAAAAAGACTTCATTAATTCTGCACACTCTTCTGCTAACACACCTTTTATTAATTCTGTTTTCGGGTGAAAGGGGGAGCTTTCCTTAGTTATATGAAGGTAGCCATTCTTCTCATCGGAGGCGCCATACACTACCCGGCCAATTTTACTCCAATACAAAGCTCCGGCGCACATCAAACAAGGCTCAACGGTCACATACAAGGTTGCTTCGGGTAAATACTTGCTTCCTAAATAATTAAAAGCCGATGTCAGTGCAATGATCTCGGCATGCGCTGTGGGATCATTTAACTTCTCTACCTGGTTGTATCCTCGTGCAATGATTTTATTGTTCAATACCACAATAGCACCCACCGGTACTTCATCTTCCTCGAACGCCTTTTGGGCCTGTGCAAGGGCTTGTTTCATGTAATAAGCATCATCCATTGAAGCGAAGATAAGTTTTATGTGCCCAGGTGCATTGCTGCTATCACCGTTCCTTGCGTCGCACTCGTCAACGGCAATAATTCTTATCATTTTTTTGCTTTGAACTACATAGGCACATAAGGAACAAAGGTGTTCACATAGGTTTTTGTTTTATGCTATGTGGAAATTCTATGTGCCTGTGCTTCTATTGTGGTTGCGGCATTGTACAATAGAATTACCGAACGTACAAGTGAGTGACACAACATGCGATGCCA
>JAEVYV010000235.1 GCA_023392575.1 Bacteroidota bacterium
ACGACTGGCGCCCCTGGGAATGGGAATTTAAATAGAGCGGGGTGTAACCGGTGGCGAAGAAGACGGGGTGGACAACAGCGGCGTAGATAACGACAAGCTTTATACACAACCCGGCGAAGTGGCCTATGCTTTTGAAGAATTACGAAAAGTAGGCAGCTTGTTTACCATTGCCGCGGCCTTTGGTAATGTGCACGGGGTGTACAAACCCGGAAACGTGGAGCTGCGGCCCGATATTTTGCTGAACAGCCAGAACTACATCGAGCAGCACTACCAAACAGATAAAAAGCCTGTTTATTTTGTTTTCCACGGAGGCAGTGGTTCGCCCCAGCACCAAATCCGGGAAGCCATCAGCTATGGCGCCATCAAAATGAATATTGATACGGATTTGCAATGGGCTTTTTGGGAAGGCGTATTGGAATTCTACCAAAAACACGAAGGCTATCTGCAGGGCCAATTGGGTAATCCCGAAGGAGACGATAAGCCGAACAAAAAATACTACGATCCGAGAGTATGGTTGCGCAAGGGTGAAGAAAGCTTTGCCAAAAGACTGGAAACCGCTTTTGAAGACCTCAACTGTATCAACCGGAATGCCTAAGTTTTTTCCTTTTTAACCCGAAGGACAAAGAAAACACAAGACAAAGGTTTCATACCCGCCGCTCCCAACTCTTTCAGTTGGGAGCTTTTTTGTTTAGGTTCTGCCTGCAAACCACGGGCTTGTCCACCCGGCTTCTTCTGGCCCTAAACCATATCTTTGTTGCATTCCAAATTGCTTGTTATTTAAAATTCTAACGATTATGCCTGCTAAGATTACTGAACTATTGGGCGATAAGGCCGAGTACCTTTTAAGCCACACCTGTAAAACCATTGACAAATCTTCTCTTCACCTGCCCTCTCCCACCCATGTGGACGACATCTGGATCAACAGCAACCGCAGCAACCAGGTATTGCGCAGCCTGCAAAACCTCCTGAACCACGGCCGTTTGGCCGGCACGGGTTATTGCAGCATTTTTCCCGTTGATCAGGGCGTCGAACACAGCGCCGGCGCATCTTTTGCCCCCAACCCCATTTATTTCGATCCGGAAAACATCATCCGTCTTGCCGTGGAAGGCGGTTGCAATGCAGTTGCTTCCACCTATGGCGTGCTGGGTATTATGAGCCGCAAGTACGCACACAAGATTCCTTTTGTAGTAAAGATCAATCACAATGAATTTTTAAGCCTGCCCAACCGGTACGATCAAACCCTGTTTGGCACCATTAAAAGCGCCTGGAACATGGGAGCGGTAGCCGTAGGCGCTACTATTTATTGGGGAAGCGCAGAAAGTGGCCGGCAGTTAAAGGAAGTGGCCGAAGCCTTTGAATATGCACACGAACTGGGAATGGCCACCATTTTGTGGTGTTACCTGCGCAACAGCGGCTTTAAGGTAGATGGTGTGGACTACCATACAGCAGCAGACCTGACCGGACAGGCCAACCACCTGGGTGTTACCCTGCAGGCCGATATTATCAAGCAAAAACTGCCCACCAATAACGGCGGTTACCTGGCTACCAAACACGGCAAAACCCACAAACTGGTTTATGAAAAGCTAACCTCCGATCATCCGATTGACCTCACCCGCTACCAGGTGTTGAATTGCTACAACGGCCGCGTGGGGTTAATCAATAGCGGCGGGGAAAGCAAAGGAGAAAGCGATCTGGTGGATGCGGTGGAGACAGCGGTAATAAACAAACGTGCCGGGGGCATGGGGCTGATTCTTGGCCGAAAGGCTTTTCAGCGTCCTTTTGAAGAAGGTGTGAAAATGCTCAATGCCATTCAGGATGTTTATCTGGATGAAGCCATTACCATCGCTTAACCCAAACCAACTGTATTTTCAAAGCCGCTTTGGGGCGGCTTTTTGTTGTCTGGTGTTTTTCAGATTTAGGTATAAGAAACCTGGTTGGCGTTAAGGCCGTTGCTCCGCCTGTAGTGCCCGTAACGCAGCTCCAGGCTGTTTAGTTTTTGAATACCCATCAACCCGTTGGGCAGCATAGTTGTCCCATTTTTTACCAGGTGTAATGACGCCTAACGCAAAGCGATTGCCCATGAATTTTACCACCCGTTTTTTGTAAAAACGTCTGAGTTGTACTGGCAGGTTACATGAACAATGCAGCTTACGTTGTCAATAAACTGTTGGGGTGTGGTGGGGATAGCCTTCCCAGGATTTAAAAACTTTTCCTTCTGTGTCCAGCAAAACAGTCAAAGGAAATTTATGTTTATGAAGGGGTGATTATCTGGATGGTTTCTGCGGTATTTTTTTATTGGGCTTTGGAACAAGCGCATAAGCCGGCTTAGGTTTATTATTGCCAAGCAAAAGAGATAAAAGACGTTTCAACATGAATTAGATTTTTGAATGTGAACTATATTTTCTATCAGCAGAAAGATAAGGTTGGATCCGTTCAACGGCTTTGAAACGTAATATTACAACAGATTATTTTCAAAACCGTTAGAAAATTCCTAAGGCTTTCGATTTAACAAGTGTTACAGGCCCAAACCAGGAAAGGCTTCAGTCTCCGAGGGCTTTTTTAAAGGCCTTCACTTCATTTGGATCAATAAATGGATTGGTATAGCTTTCCTCGCTTTCGGCGAAGGCGGGGTGTATAAATGCCATTGGGCTTTTTGTTTTGCTGCGCAGGGAAGAGTGAAATTCAACTGCGCCTGTTTTTTCTGCTAGTTCCTTTACGTTTTCTTTACGAACACCGCTGCCGGGCATGATGATGATCCGTTCGTCGGCAGCTTTGACCAGTTGGGCAATCAGATCCATGCCTTGGGGCGCTGTGGGCTGCTGGCCCGAGGTGAGGATCCGCTGGCACCCCATTTCAATCAACTGTTCCAGTGCTTCAAAAGGATCTTTGCAGCGGTCGTAGGCCCGGTGAAACGTCACTTCCAAGGGATAAGCCGCGTCAACAAGCTTGGCCGTTCTTGGCAGGTCAATCGTTCCGTCTCTGTTCAACAAACCGATCACCACTCCGTCGCACCCAAGCTGCCTGCACAATTTTACTTCCTCCATCATCAGTTGAAACTCTTCGCTGCTATACAAAAAATCACCGCTCCGGCTGCGGATGATGGGGAACAAGGGTACCTCAAACCGTTCGCGGCATTGTTTGATGGTTCCATAAGAAGGCGTCGTTCCCCCCTCTGTCAACGCGGCGCACAATTCAATTCTATCGGCACCGCCTTCCACAGCCCATTGGGTAGTGGTAAAATCGGTAGTGGCTATTTCAATTCGGTAATTCAAAATGTAAAATTTAAACTGATTCTAACTTTTTATAAAACATTCTCCCGTTTCACGAAAAGATGCTCTTCGACTCATACACCTTCACGCCATTCTTCGATTGCACGGCGTAGGTAAATCCTTTTTGCAAAGCATAGCCGCCGTATTCTCCTTTGGTGTTTACAGCGATAAAGCCGACCTGCAGCTCCCTGGCCTTCTCCCCTCTTTTTTTCACAATGCGTTCCACCGTTCGTTTGCAGGCCAGTTCGGGGCTCATGCCCTGGCGCATCAATTCCACAACCGTATGCGAGCCGCAGATGCGGATCACTTCTTCACCCACACCCGTGGACGTTGCGGCTCCTACTTCATTATCCACATAAAGGCCGGCCCCAATAATGGGTGAGTCGCCTACCCGCCCCCTCATTTTAAAAGCCATGCCGCTGGTTGTGCAGGCCCCGCTTAAATTACCGGCCGCATCCAGGGCCAGCATGCCAATGGTGTCGTGGTTGTTGATTTGT
>JAEVYV010000347.1 GCA_023392575.1 Bacteroidota bacterium
CTTTTAACCAGTTCCCGGCGGCGCTCTTCGGTTAACGGGGGAAGAAACAAACGGATAAGATTACCATCGTTTTGGGGGTTAATTCCAATGTTGGAATTGATGATGGCCCGTTCGATCGGCTGAAGCATATTTCTTTCCCAGGGCTGAATGGTCAGCGTTCGGGCATCCATTACATTAATGTTTCCCACCTGGCTGATGGGTGTGGGCGAACCATAATAATCCACCACAATACCATCCAGCATTTGCGGATTGGCCTTTCCGGCCCGGATCTTAGTTAATTCTGATTCCAAATGATTCAGAGCCTTTTTCATCGAGTCTTCGGCTAACTCAAGCGTAATCGACACATCTTCTGCTGACATAGCTTTGATTTTTGTAGCGCAAATCTAATAAACGATGAAGATTTTCAAGAAAGTTTAAACCCATCCCTTTTAGTCCGTCAGGTCTCCGATCATTTTTTGGCGGGGCCCATAAAGGCTTGATTTTGTTTGACAAAGTAAAAAATTGAAAAAACAGCCTCCGAACCGGAATGGCTATTGTTCGGCAACCGCTGCTTCTTTACTCAGCGGAACTATTTTCGATACCTTAGGCAAGGCCGGGTTGGCGTTTGAATCAAACGGTTTGGAAACCATCAGTTTAGGACGAGCTTGGGGCAAGGAAAACAGAATGCCCACCAAACCAAACCAAGCAGCAATGATAAAGCTAAGGACTATGGTAGACCCCAGGGGTTTTGCCAAGAATGCCGCCAGCATAAAAACCGCATTTAACCCCACACAGCTTAGGGTTACTCCTCTGTGCGTCAGGCCCTTATCCAACAGCAAATGATGAATATGGTTTCTGTCCGGTGCAAACGGAGACCGGCCATTAAAAATGCGAATGCTGAAAACCCGCAAGGTGTCTAAAAGCGGAACAACCAAAATGGAAAAACCAACGGCCACCGAGGCGGTGATGGGGAACTGACCGGCTTTGGCATCGGCAACGGTAATAAACTTAATGACCAAAACCGCATTAACCAGACCCAGGAGCAAGGAACCCGAATCGCCCATGAATATTTTAGCCGGCTGGTAATTAAAGATCAAAAAGGCGATGAGGCTGGCCGTTAGGGAAAAGGCCAACAGGGCATAACCCGGCATCTCCGCCATAAAAAAATAAGCCCCAAAAGCCGCGGTGGTCAATACGCCCAGGCTGCCCGCCAGTCCATCCACGCCATCAATCAAGTTAAAGGCGTTGATCACCACAATAATCGTGGCATAGGAAAGCAAAAGGCTGATCATCCCCGGAAGTTCGTCAATACCCAAAAATCCGTGCATGCTGTCAATGCGCACCTCGGCCAGGTGTACCAGAATGGCTGTGGCCGCCAATTGTCCCAAAAACTTTTTGGAGGCGGAAATAATCAGGATATCATCCTTCAAACCAAGGAAAAAAATAACGATGGCTGAGGCAAAAAAATATTGAAGCTCAGGGTTTTGCTGAAAAGAAACCGAAATTAAAATGGAGATAAAAAACCCCAAAAAAACCCCCACCCCGCCCAAAGACGCTATGGATCGGTTGTGAAGTTTTCGGGCATCGGGCAGATCAAAAAGCTTTTTTTCCTCCGCAACTCTGATGATTGCAGGTATTGCCATGAACGTAATGACAAACGAAACAGCTCCTGTCAATAACAGATTCAGCATTCAGCAGGGTTTTGGGGTATAAAAATAGGTTTCATTAGTTAAGCTCGCAATTTTAAATCGAGATTTCTGGTTAAAGGCTTGGCAAAGGTAATGAGTTGGCAAAAACACTTTTTAATAAAAAAGGTTGCACATTTGCAGCTCAAAACCAAACAAACCGGGAAAAGTTCAAATAACTAATAAATTATTATGCCAAGTTTAAACGAAATAGCCTCGCAAGTTAGAAGAGATGTTGTACGGATGGTACACGGAGCCAACAGCGGACACCCCGGAGGTTCTTTGGGATGCGCCGATTTTCTGACCGCCCTTTATTTTAAAATAATGAAACACACGCCTCAGCCTTTTAGCATGGATGCCAAGGACGAGGATGTTTTTATCCTTTCTAACGGTCATATATCTCCTGTTTTTTATTCTGCACTTGCCCGTTCAGGTTATTTCGATGTGAAAGAGCTGGCTAGTTTTCGTAAAATAAACTCCCGCCTGCAGGGCCACCCTACTACCCACGAAGGATTGCCGGGGGTAAGGATCGCCACGGGGTCCTTGGGTCAGGGAATGAGCGTGGCCATTGGCGCAGCTCTGACAAAGAAATTGAACAACGATCAAAGCCTGGTGTTTGCCCTGCTCGGCGACGGAGAATTACAGGAAGGCCAAAACTGGGAGGCCATTATGTTTGCACCCAACCACCGCGTGGACAACCTGATTGCAACCATAGACTGGAATGGCCAGCAAATCGACGGGCCTACCTACAAAGTGAACGACCTCGGCGATATTCGTAAAAAATTTGATACCTTCGGCTGGCAGACCCTTCAGATGAACGGCAACGACATGGATGAAGTGGTGCAGACACTGGAAGAAGCCAAAGGCGCGGCCGGAAAGGGCAAGCCGATTGCCATCATCATGGAAACCCTTATGGGCAAGGGAGTGGACTTTATGGAGAACGACCATAACTGGCACGGCGTGGCCCCCAACGATGAGCAACTGCAAAAAGCTCTTAGCCAATTGCCCGAAACCTTGGGCGACTATTAAACGGCAACGCCCAAACGCTGCGTTCGTTAATTAAGAATAAACGCAGAGTTATCAGGATAAATTTTCTAACGCCTGGTTCGCTTGCGGCCAGGCGTTAGAAATTCAATCAGCAGGCTGTCACGACAGAATTGCATCACAACCTCAACACCAGACCTTGGTGCTCTAGCCAGAAAATACAAGTTGGATAATTACAACTGAACGCAGCTGTTCTTATTCGCTTCTTAAGACAAACTGTTGCATGGCTGCTTTACGGGCCGGTATCCAGGAGGCCACCAGGGCTATTGCCAAAACGGTAAAGCTTACCAGCAAAAAATCGGAGTAAACCATTTTGACGGGGAAATAATCAACCATAAACGTATTTCCTTCCAGGGGTACCAGGTGAAACCTGGTTTGTGCCGTTCCAATCAAAAAAGCCAGCAGCATGCCCACGCCGCCGCCAATGACGGCAAGCAAAACACCGCTGTTTAAAAATATCCGTTGAATAAACAAGCGGTCGGCGCCAAGAGCATGCAGTACGCTGATGTCCTGCTTTTTTTCCAGCACCAGCATGGTCAAAGCGCCGATCATGTTGAAGGCGGCCACCACCAGGATCAGGGAAAGGATGGCATAGATCATCCATTTTTCCACTTGCATGACGGAATACAAGCTGGCATTTTGTTCAAAACGGTTTTGCACCAGGTAGTTTTTTCCCAAAATGGAGGCAACCGCCGCCTGGGTTTGCTTCAGGTCGGCGCCGGGTGCCAGCGCCATTTCGGCCGCCCCATATGTATCGGCGTCCATGCCCAGCATGTTTTTTACAAAAGCCAGGTTGGTAATGGCATATTTGTTATCGAAATCCTGTTGAATTAAAAATGTTCCGGAGGTATTGATGGTGTCCACACTCAACGACCGGAAGGGATCCTGCAAGCTCACCTCCCCTTTCCTGGGCAGGTAAATGGTCAAGGGCATCAAATTCCGGTCTGTTTGCACCCCCACCGCACTTTCAATGCCGGCGCCCAAAACCAACAGGGCGTTGTCGGGCCGGCCCAAATCAAAATTTCCCTTTACCATATGATCCCTGACGCTGGTTACGGTAGCAAAATTTTCGTCCACCCCTTTTAGATTAATAATAGATTGATAGTCGCCGTTTCGCAGCAGCGCTTTTTCCTCCACAACCAGCGATATGCTTTTGAGGCCTTTTACGCTTTTTAATTTTTGAAGCTGTTCGGGGGTTAAGGTGATTTGCTTGCCGGACTCGGGCAAAACCTTGATGTCGGGGTAAAAAGAAGAATACAGAGATTTCACCAGGCCTTCAAAGCCGTTGAACACACTTAAAACAAGAATCAGCGAAGCCGTACCAATAACAATGGCCACAATGCTAATCCACGAAATAACATTGATGGCATTGGTGGTTTTTTTAGCCTTAAAATAGCGCCAGGCAAAGAGAAAGTTCACTGTGGATTAGTTAAGATGATTTGCTAAAGGTTGATTTATTGAAAACAGAAGACGGGGTGAACATAACTTTGTCACCTGCCACCCGATCAGTCCTCCTTCCTGTTTTCTTCATCTTTTTTGATTTGTTTAAACAGTTCTTCCATTTTAAACACATGGTCCAGCGTGTCGTCAAGATAATACTTCAGCTCCGGAATGCGGCGCAATTGGTGCTTCACCCTTGCCGCCAGTTCTTTTTTTATTTCCCAGCCCCTTTCCTCTATTTTTTTTAATGCGGCTTTGTTATCGGGGGCATTAAAAATGCTCAGATACACCCGTGCTTCCAGCAGGTCCGGGGTGATTTTTACCGAAGAAATAGAAACCATGCCGCCGTCGATAATGTTTAGCCCCAGGTGCTGAAAAATACTGGCCAGCTCTTCGTTGATCAATCCGCCTATTTGTTTTTGTCGTTTATTCTCTTGCATACGCATCAATTTACAGGTTCGCTAATATATTGGTTCATTCCTTTTGGAACGTAAGTTATCTTGTTTATCAAGCTTTTCTGGAACAATTCTTCATTGGCTGCAAACAGGGACCTGGCTGCTTCTTTATGAAACAAATGGTATACGATAGCGCCAAATTTTATAAAGCGCAGTTGCACGCCGGCATTGATCAACCGTATGGCGATATCATTATCTTCCTTTCCCCAGCCGGCAAACGCTTCGTTATAGCCATTCACCTGCAGCAAATCGTTTCTCCAAAAAGCCATATTGCACCCCAAAACGTATTGATAATTTTTTCTTCCCCGTTGGAATAAATAATTAAGGGCCGCTAAGGTTTTGGAATAAACGGCATTGTACTTTTTTTGAAGCTGCGATCTGCTGATGGATGCAGGCAAATGCTGGCTTTGCAGAAGCTGTGCAGAGAGTTCCTTCGGTATCATGGCCCTGGCCCCGCTTACAAAACTACCCGGCGCACAAAACGCTAAATGATCGGCTATAAAATGTGGGTGCAAAATTAAGTCGCCATCAATTTGAACGATGTAGTCGCTGCTGGATGCTGCAAATGCCTTGTTACGAATTCGGGCTAACTGATAACCTTCGTCCGGCTGCCAAATATGCTTAACCGGAATCGAAAAAATATTCTGGTACTGCTCAATTACAGCTCTGGTATCCTCTGTTGACCCGTCATCCGCAATAATTAATTCATGGGGCATTACCCGCTGCCTTCGTATGCTTTCCAGGCATAAGCGCAAGGCAGGTGTCCAGTTATAAGTTGAAACAATTAAGCTGCAGGTTGTCTTTATCATCGGATACACAGTCTTTGCTAATAATTCTGCAAATTTATCCAATAACCGGGGTTTACCCTGAAATGGGCTAAATTGCAGGCTATTTTAAGCTACCGTTTTCATGAAAGTAATTAAGCGGCTGTTACAATACGCGACTCCGTTACATCATTATATTCCAGAATATTTGCTTTTTACCCTCCTGGGAATTTTGTTTGGCCTGATCAATTTCACCATGCTCATTCCCATGCTGAACATTATGTTTGGCATTACCCAAACCGAAGTGATGCCGCAGCCGCCGCACTTCAGTTTATCGGTTGATTATTTTACAAGATTGTTCAACTATCATTTCACCCACATTATTGCCACACAGGGTAAAATGTATGCCCTGGCTTTTGTGTGTGTCATAATTTTTATTGCTACTATTTTTTCAAATTTGTTCCGCTACCTCGCGGTAAAAGTGCTCATCCGCCTGCGGTTGAACACCATGGAGCGCATCCGCAATGATTTGTACACCAAGCTCACCCACCAATCCCTTCGCTTTTATCACAACAGCCAAAAGGGCAAGATTTTATCCACCATTACCAATGAGGTGCAGGAAATAGAAGGCTCGTTGATTAATGCGTTGCAGATCTGGCTGAAAGACCCCTTTATTGTAGTGGTCTATTTTATTGGCTTGTTTTACATCTCGCCCACGCTTACGCTCTTTACTATTATTTTCTTACCGATATCGGGCATTTCAATTGCAGCCATTACCAAGAGGCTGAGAAAGATCAGCTACTTCAGCGTTGATTTGCTGGGAAAAATTCTAAGTCATACCGAAGAAACCATTTCCGGCATTCGTGTCATTCAAAGTTTTGCGGCAGAAAAATATTCCATTAATCGCTTTAAAAAAATCAACAAAGAGTTCTCCAAAACCAGCAAGTCCATGTTCGGCCGCAAAGAGCTCACCTCGCCCTTGTCAGAGGTATTGGGCATTTTGGTGGTGGTCACCATTGTCATGTACGGCGGCTATTTGCTTACGACCAATCAGTCCACGCTGACCGGCTCTCTATTCATTACTTACCTGGCCTTGTACTCGCAAATTATTCAGCCGCTGAAAAATATTTCCAATGCCACCAGCGGCGTGCAGCGGGGGCTTGTAGCCGGGGAAAAAATATTTGCTTTATTAGACGAACCCATTGAAATACAGGAAAACAAAGACAGTGTACACAAAGAAAAATTCACCACCCGCATCGAATTAAAAAATGTAACCTTCCGTTATCAAACGCAAGATGTTTTAAGCAAGATCAATCTTACCATTGAAAAAGGAAAGACCATTGCCCTGGTTGGCGAAAGCGGCTCGGGAAAGTCAACGCTGGCCGATTTAATCTCGCGGTTTTATGATCCATCGGAAGGCGAAATTTTAGTGGACGGCGTGAAGATTAGCGACATCAAGCTCAATGATTTGCGAACACTGATTTCGTTTGTTTCCCAGGAAGCGGTTTTGTTTAACGATACCATTTTCAACAACATAGCCTTTGGCACTGTGAACGCATCGGAGCAGGCCGTGAAAGAAGCGGCTAAGATTGCGAATGCCCATTCATTTATTGAGCAAACCGACCAGCAATACCATACCGTTATCGGCGACAGGGGAATGAAATTGAGCGGCGGCCAGCGCCAGCGCCTCACCATTGCCAGGGCCGTTTTTAAAAATGCGCCTATTTTAATTTTAGACGAAGCCACATCGGCCCTGGACACCGAAAGCGAAAGGCTGGTGCAGGATGCCATCAACAAAATGATGGCCAACCGAACCTCCATTGTGATTGCCCACCGCCTGTCCACCATCCGCCACGCCGACGAAATTGTGGTGCTGCAAAAAGGGGTGGTTGTGGAAAGAGGAACACACGAGGAACTAATCAGCAAGCAAGGCTATTACCATAAACTGGTGCAGATGCAGGAGGTAAAATAAGGCCCCTGTCCTCCTAAAGGGGAGACCTAGGCCGTAAAGGCTTCATTGGTTAGCGCTTGCTTTATAATAGTAAAGTCAGTGATGATGTTGTCAGCTTTTGTACTACTATTAAGCTTTCGTTGCGTCGCACTCTTGGGCATTCAGTAACGCTATTCAACCAAAGTGTTATCTAAAAAGTAAGCATAATAAAGAAAGGTATGATTGACCTGAGTCCTCCCTTTAGGGGGACAGAGGGCAATCTCCCCTTTAGGGGAACAGGGGACTTACCGCAACACCTCTCTGCTGATCACCAGTTTTTGTATTTCACTCGTTCCCTCCCCAATAGTGCATAGCTTGGAGTCCCGGTAATATTTTTCTACCGGAAAGTCTTTGGTGTATCCGTAACCGCCAAAAATTTGCACAGCATCGGTGGACACTTTAACGGCTATCTCGCTGGCATAGTATTTGGCCATGGCCGCCACCTTGGTCACCTCAAGGCCTTTTTCTTTCAAGTCGCAGGCTTCAAGGGTGAGCAGTTCTGCGGCCTGAATTTCGGTGGCCATATCTGCCAACTTGAAAGAAATTCCCTGAAAAGAAGCAATGGGCTTATCAAACTGGTGGCGCTCCTGGGCATATTGCAAAGCAGCTTCGTAAGCTCCTTTGGCAATACCCAGGGAGAGGGATGCAATGGAGATCCGGCCGCCGTCCAGCACTTTCATTGCCTGCCGAAACCCATCGCCTACTTCGCCCAGGCGGTTGGCATCCGGCACCACGCAATTTTCAAAAATCATTTCCGCGGTTTCCGAAGCCCGCATGCCCAGTTTGTTTTCTTTCTTGCCTCCGCTAAAGCCCGGCGTACCTCTTTCCACCACAAAAGCCGTTGCATTGTTTTTGGTTCGGGGCTCCCCGGTTCTGCAGATCACCACAGCCACATCTCCGCTCTTTCCATGTGTGATCCAGCTTTTTGTGCCATTGAGCACCCAGTTCTCCCCATCTTTAACAGCCGTGCATTTCATATTGCCGGCATCGCTGCCCGTATTGGGTTCTGTCAGGCCCCAGGCCCCAATCCATTCTGCCGTGGCCAGTTTGGGCAGGTATCTTTGCTTTTGCGCTTCATTGGCAAACAATAAAATATGACCCGTGCACAAGGAGTTGTGCGCCGCCACACTTAAACCGATCGAGCCATCCACTTTTGCTATTTCCTCAATAATGGTTTTGTATTCAAAATAAGAAAGCCCCGCGCCGCCATATTGCTCAGGGACCAGCACCCCCATCATTCCCAACTGGCCCAGTTGTTTGAAAATGTGCAGGGGAAATTCCTGGCTTTCGTCCCACTCCATTACATGGGGCTTGATGTTTTGCTGGGAGAAGTCACGGGCGGTTTGCGCTACCTGCAGTGTCATTTCAGAGGTTTCGAAGTTCATATAGCAAAATCGTTAGGTGTTACGAAGATAATGGTGTTTGCTGTTCGAAGCAGAACTGCAAAAAAGGCCCGTGCCATCATTACACATGAAGAACCAGGCCGTCGTAGGCCAGGTGCATGCCGTAGGGCAAGCCCCGTTCAATATCCTTGTGTTTTCCCAGCTGATGCGAAATATGGGTAAAATAAGCCTGAGGCACTTCAACTTCCCGCACCACGCTCATGGCTTCGTGCAGGGTAAAATGCGAAATGTGAGGCTCGTGGCGCAGGGCATTGAGCACCAGGGCCTGGCTGCCCCTGATC
>JAEVYV010000360.1 GCA_023392575.1 Bacteroidota bacterium
CTATGGCACCGTGCTGTTGGGGGATGGCCGGGGTGGGTTCACTTGCCTGGATCAGCGGGCCTCGGGACTGGGGCTCAAAGGCATGGTGCGGGACATCCAGCCCCTCACCTTAAAGAATCAACCCTGCCTGCTCATTACCCAAAACGATATGGCACCCCTGCTCTATCAAATCAAACAACGGAAAGCTGAGACGAACTATGTATCAAAATAAATGGATCAATATTAGTTTACGTGTACTGATGCTGGTTATGCTGGCAGGGTGTTCTTCAAAAAAAAGAATGGAGCATCCTTTATTTGAGGTGTTGGATAGTAAAAGAACAGGTCTGAATTTTAGTAACAATCTTTCCTACAACAAAGATTTTAATTTATTTAAGTACATCTATTTCTATAATGGCAGTGGGGTAGGCGCCGGTGATTTCAACAACGATGGTTTGATCGATTTGTTTTTTGGATCGAACCAGCACGAAAACAAATTATACCTCAATGAAGGGAATTTAAAATTTAAAGATGTCACACAGGCAGCTCACATTCCGCAGGACGGTGGCTGGTCAACAGGCATTTCAGTAGTGGACATTAATAACGACGGCCTTTTGGATATTTATATCTGCAGGGTAGGAAATTATGAGGTTCTGCACAGTAAAAATCAGTTATTGATCAACCAGGGTGTTGATAAAAATGGTGTTCCGCAGTTTATAGACAAGGCGCATGAATATGGGCTGGACTTTTCAGGGTTTAGTACCCAGGCGGCTTTTTTCGATTACGACGGAGACGGGGACCTGGACATGTTTTTGTTGAATCATTCCGTACATGAAAACGGCACCTTCCGGCCGCGTAGTGAATTTGCAAACACCTATCATTCCTTATCAGGAGACCGCATTTTTCGTAATGATGGCAATGTATTTACCGATGTTACCAGAGAAACCGGCATCAACAGCACTGCTATTGGGTATGGATTAGGTATTGCCATTGCAGATATCAACCTGGATGGCTATCCCGACATCTATGTGGGAAATGACTTTCATGAGAACGACTATCTCTACATCAACCAAAAGAACGGCACGTTTAAGGAAACGAGTGAAGAGGAGTTGATGCACACCAGCCAGTTTAGCATGGGCGTGGATGTAGCCGATGTAAACAACGACGCCTATCCTGAAATTATTTCAGTAGATATGTTGCCTTCGGATCCTTACATTCTGAAACGATCGTTGGGGGAAGACGCCTATGATATTTTTAATTACAAAATCAGTGTTGGTTACTCGCATCAGTACACCAGGAATAATCTCCAGTTCAACCGCAGAAACGGAATGTTTAGTGAAGTGGGATTGTACAGCGGTGTGGCCGCTACAGATTGGTCATGGGCGCCTCTGTGGGTGGATTTTGATAATGATGGATTGAAAGACCTGTTTATTTCCAACGGCATTCCCAAAAGGATGAATGATATTGATTACATCAATTTTATTTCCAACGGCGAGATACAGCAAAAAATCCGGACGAATGACATGAATCAAAAAGACATGTCGCTGATTGATAAATTCCCCGAGATTAAACTGCCCAATAAGTTCTTTAAAAACAATGGCCATTTGTCGTTTGTCGATATGGAAAACAGGATTGGAAACAGCCAGCCCACATTTTCCAACGGTGCCGTCTATGCCGATTTCGATAATGATGGTGATCTGGATATTGTAACCAACAATATGGACAGTCCTGTTTTGTTGTATGAAAATAAAACCAGTACGGCAGGGGATAGATCTTTTATGCAGGTGAAGGTAAAGGGTCCTGAAAAAAATATAAATGCAGTAGGGTCCAGGATCGTTTTGTTTTCGGGAAATCAGGTAAGAACCTATGAGAAGTATGGGGCAAAAGGGTTTATGTCCAGTATGGAAATACCTTTTTTGATAGGGCTGAAAAATACCAGAGTCGATTCCGTTTTTCTTATCTGGCCCGATAATACCTATCAGCAACTGCCTGCAAATGCGGCACATCAAACCATTACGTATAAAAAAGGACTTCCCCAATTCGATTTCTCCCTGTTATCCAGACATTGTTCCAACGCAACGGTGCCGGTAAAGGACATTACCACTGAGGCAGGCTTAAACTTTCTGCACCAGGAAAATCATTTTGTGGAGTTTGACCGCGAGCCCCTGATACCGCATATGGTTTCCACCGAAGGCCCCGCTCTTGCCGTGGCAGATATCAACAAAGACGGGCTGGAGGATGTATTTATTGGAGGGGCCCGCGACAAGAAAAGCGTGGTTTTTTTGCAGCAGCCTTCGGGCAGGTTTAGTAAAACGAATCAACCGGCTTTAGATCGCGATAGCAGTTATGAAGATGTAGATGCCTGCTGGACAGATATAAATAACGATGGAACCGTTGATTTGGTGGTGGCCAGCGGAGGCAATGAATTTTACGGAGACGATCCGCATAATACACCAAGGGTGTACCTCAATGATGGCAAGGGAGATCTCACCAAACTGGAAAATGCTTTTTCGAATCTTTATCTCACGGCTTCTTCCGTGGTTTCTTATGATTTTAATGGCGATGGATACAACGATTTATTTATCGGGGCCAGGGCTGTGCCCTGGGGATATGGCCAGGTTCCGCAATCGTGTCTTTTATTGAATGATAAAAAAGGAAAGTTTGTGGATGTTACGGATCAATACGCGAAAGGTTTATCGCACGTGGGATTTGTAACACAGGCCTTATGGTTTGATATTGATAAGGATGGTGATAAAGATCTTTTGCTTTCATTGGAGTGGGGTGGGGTTACGGCCTTTATAAACAACAACGGAAAGTTTACAAAGAAAGAATTAACTGATAAAAAAGGCTGGTGGAATTTTATGTTGCCTTGTGATATCGACAACGATGGTGACATCGATCTGGTGGTGGGTAATTTGGGGTTAAATAGCCGTTTGAAAGCTTCTGCTGAAAAACCCGTCCGGTTATACTACAATGATTTTGATGGCAATGGTAAAAAGGAGCAGGTTCTCACGTATTATTTAGGAGAAAAAGAAATGCCCTTTGCCAGCAAAGCTGAATTGGAAAAACAGATGCCTTTGCTGAAAAAGAAATTTTTGCTGGCAGAAAACTTTGCAAAAGCCAGTCTGCCGGAGCTTTTCGGGGAAGACAAGTTAAAAAAAGCAAGCGTGCTAACGGCCGATTATTTTTCAAATGCTATTTTAATCAATAAGGGCCATTTGCAGTTTGAAACCAAGGCCTTACCCTGGCAGGCGCAGCTTGCACCATTAAAGAATGCTGTGATTGTGGATGCCAACAGCGATGGTTTGCCCGATGTTTTAGTGGTGGGGAACTATTACGATAACAATATTGAAATGGGCCGGTATGACGCTGATTTTGGCACCCTACTGATTAATAAGGGAAATGGCGTGCTTGAGTGCCAATCGTTAAATGGACTGGCCATAAAGGGACAAGTGCGTCATATTCGGCCGGTTAACATCCGTAATCAAAGAGCCTATGTATTGGCCCGCAACAGCGATAGCGCCATGGTTATCCAATTTGCCCCTGGCTTTTAACTAATTGTATAATTAGATGGAACGTGTTTTTCGACTGTCCCCAACTGCTGTCCAGGAGATACGTCGTGAGCCGAAAGACGGCAGACATGAAACAGCACCAGCCGCTTTCCCTTCTGTCACCTGTCAACTGCCATCCGAATAGCCGGTTGCTATGATTTTCATTACATAACGGGATAGTAAATACGGGTGATCCACTTGCTCGTATCCTTTTCTTTGCTTCTGTCGGTGATTAGGGACTGGAAGGGAATGGCCGGCGGTATGCGGTTGTGGTCGCTGATGTAATTTTCCATTTGGTGCAGGGCCGCCTTCATAATTCCTGGTCCGCCCTTTACCTCTGTGATTAGAATATTACCTCCACCGAGCATCCACCGGTATTCGATGTCGCCGGAAGAGGGCAACTTTTTGTCTACGGGCAGTGCCACCCGGGTAAGATAGGTAAGGCTATCGTTGGTGTTGATGTTGAGCATAGGATACCCGGTTTGTTTGGCTCCCTGGCTGCCGGCATAAGTTTTCAGTTTTTCGATGAGCTCATAGACGGATTCTGTAGTAGGCAGTCCTTTGGAGATGCGAGAGGTTGATATCAGGATGGAGTCGGTTACCAATGTTTTTTCAATAGGAAAATCATAGATGTTTACGGGGTTTGAAAAGAAACTGTGCATGGCTTGTAGTAAAGCCTTAAAGTCTTTGCTGAGCTGCGTTGCCTGAAAGTATGTTTGAATGCGCTTCACCGGCATGGATGACATTGATTTTTCTGCCACCAAACTAAATTGTACCGAGTCAAGGCTTAAGGGAATAAAATTCAATGAAGCGTTGGTAGAGAAATTGCCCTTGCTCACCAGAAAGTCAACTGTCGTTAGTTTTCTGTCAATAATAGAATAGGTATAACCATTATACACAAAGCTTTGACCGCCGCTGGTGTGCTGGGTTTCTCCCGGCCACCATTTTCCCAGCTTTTGATCGTCCAGCATTACTCTTTGCACACTTCTGGGGTTTACGGAGGTTGACAAGCTTTGGTGAATGGAAACAGAGCCTGGAATAAGGAAATAAGCGCCAAACAATAATATCAACAAGCATACCGCTGTTACAAGCAACCATTTTTTCATATCTGAACTTTCTTTACGGATCGTGCATTAACTTTTACCTAAATAAAACTAAATTCAACCATTACTAAAATACAACTGCAATGAATCGCTTGCTTTTTATTTTTGTTTTTTTATTGGTTTTTGTACAATGTTTTTCCCAAGACCCCTGGAAGATCAAGGCCGATAAAATAAATTCCTCCAATTACTACGGCATCACGGTGGCCAACGGTATGATCGGCATCGTTTCTTCACCCGAACCCTTTCGGGTAAAAGACGTGGTTTTGGCCGGTGCGTACGACCTGTACGGAAGAGGAAGGGTAAGCAATTTCCTGCGCAGCTTTAACCTGCTGAACATGAGTCTGGATATTGATGGAAAAAGACTGGGAGCGGCAGACATTGGTAATATGCAGCAGGAACTGGACATGCGTCATGCCGGTTTTACCACAACCTTTGATTATGGGGGGAAGGCCACGGTAAGTTATACTTATTATTCACTCCGGCACTTGCCTTTCACCGTTTTGATGGATGTGAGTATTGTGGCCAAAAAAGATGTCTCCATTACGGGCAGCAGTATTATGGAAGCGCCGGATGCTTTGCGGGATGTGCAGAATTATTACAATGAAATAGACCGGCCTCACGTGGTAATTAGCTTGCTCACCTCGACTGCTAAATCACCTACCGGGAAGTTGCTGATGTGCGCCAGCAATACGTTTTTGTTTAGTGAAGCGCATGGACAGGAACCAAGAGTGATCCATGAAATGTGGGACAACAATATGCACCTGATGAAGTTTTCCCGAAAGCTTAAGGCCGGTGAAACCTACCGGTTTTCCGTTGTGGGCTCTTCTCTAACCAGCGCCCATCACGACGATCCGCTGAATCAGGCCGAACGCCTTTCCATTTATGCAAAACTGGAAGGCCGCGACCGCCTCTTGCAGCTTCACCAAAAAGCCTGGGACAGCCTTTGGAAAAGCGATATGCGCATTGAAGGCGATCCGCAATCCCAACAGGATGTCCACAGCATGCTCTATCATTTGTATTCTTTTGTGCGGGAAGGAACAGCTTATTCTCCTTCGCCAATGGGATTGAGTGGACTGGGTTATAACGGACATGTGTTTTGGGATACAGAGCTTTGGATGTATCCGGCCCTTTTGGTCATGCAACCGCAACTGGCCAAAAGCATGATCGAATACCGGTTCCAGCGGCTGGAAGCTGCCCGGCGCAATGCGTTTTCACTGGGTTATAAAGGGGCTATGTTCCCCTGGGAAAGCGCTGAAACCGGAGTGGAGGAAACACCGGTGTGGGCGCTCAGCGGTCCTTTTGAGCACCACATTACCGCTGATGTGGCCATTGCCGCATGGAATTATTATGCCGTTACACAGGACAAACAATGGCTGCGGGAGAAGGGATATCCCATCCTTTCTGCCACAGCCGATTTCTGGGCTTCCCGTGTGGAAAGGAATGGACCCGGTCAGTATGATATCAACAACGTGGTGGCAGCCGATGAGTGGGCAGAAAACGTGGACAACAATGCCTTTACCAATGCGGCAGCCAAAGCCAACCTGCAATATGCCACGCAGGCCGCCAAAATTTTGGGTGTAAACCCTGATCCTGATTGGATGAATGTAGCCAATAACATTCCCATTTTAAAAATGGAAAACGGGGTTACCCGTGAACATGCGGCCTATAACGGAGAAGGCATCAAACAGGCCGATGTAAACCTGCTGGCTTATCCTTTAAAAGAAGTATCGGATCCCCAACAAGTTTTAAAAGACCTGGAGTATTACGAAACCCGGGTGCCGGATGAAGGTACGCCAGCCATGACGCAGGGCGTCTTTGCCCTTTTGTATGCCCGGCTGGGTAATGCGGAAAAAGCTTATGATTGGTTTAAGGATGCGTATGTTCCTAATCTTAATCCGCCGTTCAGGGTGATAGCCGAAACCAAGGGCGGAACCAACCCGTATTTTGCCACCGGTGCCGGTGGCATTTTGCAGGCGGTTATTATGGGTTTTGGGGGAATCGAAATTACCTCTGCGGGTATCAAACAAGTGAAGTCGGTTTTGCCCAAAGAATGGAAAAGCTTAACAATAACAGGGGTGGGCCCGGAAAGAAAAACGTTTGTGGTTCAATAAAAATTCCTATCTTTTTGTGGCTTTTTAGCGACGCTTTATTTTGAGAAAACTTGCTGCTATATTGTTTTTGTCCATCCTGCTGTTCAACTTCTATGGATACAGGGTAATGATTAATTACATGCAGGGTCGTTATGCGGCCATACTGGAATCCAGGCTGGATAAACAGGAGTACAATAACGATGAATTGATCTCTATAAAAACCCGCCTTTATCTTCCTTATTATAATAGTTCTTCTGAATATGAAAGGGCTTATGGCTCCATAGAAGTAGACGGCATTTGGTATGAGTATGTGCAGCGCCGGGTGCATCAGGATACACTGGAGCTTCTTTGCCTGCCCAATAAAGCTAAAATGAATCTGCAAACGCTTAAAAATGAGTTTTTCAAAATGTCGGTGGATAGTCATTCGCAGCAGGACAAAAACTCAAATATTATAAAAATTACCCTGCCCGATTTTTGCCAGGATGTGCAAACCTTTGCATTGAACAGTCTTTCGGAAGACAAACACAACTACTTCGCTTTTAATACGGCTTTTGTCAAAACCGATTATTCTTCCAGGGGCGAACAACCTCCCGAACAGGCCTGACGCTTTGTTTGAATGGATGGTATGCCAATTCCAAAATCATTATTCATTTTTTAGGCCTTATCCACCCTGCCGGTAAGCGGGCTGTCGGATTGAAATTACTCCAATGAACGGTCGCGGTCTTTCTTCTGTGTGGTAAGGCAAAACTTAATATTAACGACTATGAAAAGGTTGGGTTTTCTGCTCTGTATGGCTGTAAGTTTATTTGCCTGCAAGCAAAAAGACTATACAAAATTTACAAATGATCCCATTCTTTACTGCAAAACAGTGAAGAAGTTAAACGACGTTGTCCTTTATAATAATTTTTCGCCGGTGGTGGCCAGCCGCAATTATGCCTATGCCAATATTGCGGCTTACGAATGCATCGCGGCCGGGGACAGCAATTATGTTTCGCTGAGCGGACAAATCAAGCATCTGCCACCCATGCCCCGGCCGGCCGCCGATCAGAAAGTTGATTATCACCTGGCCGCACTGTTGGCCTTTGTAAAGGTGGGCAATGCAGTAACCTTTCCGGAGGGGGTGCTTCTGGATTACTACAACGAACTGAAAGAAAAGGCCAGTAGCGCCGGCATGCCCCGCAGCGTTTTAAAAGGCACCATCGCCTTTAGCGACACGGTAGCCGCCACCGTTTTGAAATGGAGCAAAGGCGATAATTATGCGCAAACCCGCAGTGCGGAGAAGTTTACCGTAACGCAGGAAGAAGGCAGATGGATACCCACGCCGCCGGCTTATGCGCAGGCGCTGGAACCAAAATGGTGCGACATCCGCCCGTTGCTGCTGGATTCGGCGGCCCAGTTTATGCCGCCGGCCCCTCCGGTCTACAATATGAAGGACACCAACTCTCAGTACTGCCGGGAAGTAATGGAGGTGAAAAAAATAGGAGAAAACCTCACAGAAGAACAAAAGCACATTGCGGAATTTTTTGACGACAATCCATTCAATCTACACGTAACCGGCCACGTGATGTACGCAACAAAAAAATTCTCTCCTCCGGGTCACTGGATGAATATTGTAGGTATTGCTGCGGAAAAATCGAAAGCTGATTTTAATAAAACAGTGGCGGCCTATACCGAAACAGCTATTGCTTTGTTTGATGGCTTTATTGCCTGCTGGAAATCCAAGTACACCTCCAACACCATTCGTCCGGAAACGGTGATCAATAAGTTCCTTGATCCCGCTTGGCAGCCGTATATTCAAACACCGCCGTTCCCTTCTTATGTGAGCGGCCACTCCGTTATTTCGGCTGCCTCGGCAGAGGTGATGACCCATCATTTCGGTGACAACTTTGCGTATACCGATACCTCGGAACTGGAGTTTGGTATTCCTAACCGTTCTTTTAAATCCTTTAGGGAGGCGGCTTTGGAGGCAAACTGGTCCCGGTTGTACGGCGGCATTCACTTTCGCTCCGATCTGGAGCAGGGCAACCTGGTGGGCCGGAAAATTGGGGAATACATTGTAAACAGGCTTCACATGGGTCGGAAAGAAACTCAATTATCTTACAACAAGTAAACTGCTTTTATGAAACGATTGCTTTTGATACTCACTTTCATCACTATATATCATATTACCAACGCTCAGGGCTGCGTGGCTATCCGCAGCAACGGCAGCACCTGCACCATGACCGGATCGCATGACGAGCACCAGGCTCCGGACAACTGGATCTTTGCGCTGAACAACCGTTATTTTAAATCGTACAAACATTTTGTGGGAACCGTAGAGCAAAAAGAACGGGTGGCCCATGGCACGGAGGTAATCAATCATTTTTTCTCTACCGAATTGGGCATCACCCGCCAGTTCAACGACCGCTGGTCGCTGGGATTTTATGTGCCCATTATCAGCAATGCCCGTTCTTCTATGTACGAACACTACGGGAACAACAGTGCCAGTCCCAATGCCCGCCGCAGCACACATTCCTTTGGCTTGGGCGATGTGCGTCTGGCGGCCTATTACTGGCTGCTTGATCCCATGAAGGCGGCAAAGGTTAACGTGCAACTGGGCCTGGGAATAAAGCTGCCAACCGGTGATTACAAGTACCAGGATTATTTTTACAAAAATGACAGCACGAAAGTTTTAGGACCCGTAGACCAGTCCATTCAACTAGGCGATGGGGGCACGGGTATTACCCTTGAGTTGAATACGTTTTACCTGCTTTCCAAAAAAACCAGCATTTATTTGAACGGACTCTATCTCTCCAACCCCAGAGAGCAAAACGGGGTTTCCACTGCCAGAGGAGGCGCTCCCGCCGCTACAGCCATTGCCTATGGCAGCGATGTGATGAGCGTTCCGGATCAGTATATGCTGCGCATGGGAGCCAGCTACCATTCCGGTGGCTTCTCGGTTTCCGCAGGCATGCGTATGGAATGTGTGCCGGCTGAAGACCTGATCGGCGGCAGCAATGGTTTTAGAAGACCTGGCTATGTTCTTTCCGCAGAACCGGTGGTGGCATACAAAATCAAGAAAACCCAGTTTTATGTGTCGGTGCCCGTGGCTGTGGAAAGAAACCGGACCCAAAGTGTGCCGGACAAGATCAGGACTGCTAAAACCGGGACATATGCGCAGGGCGATGCTGCTTTTGCTGATTATACCATCAATTTAGGAGTGGCTTTCTCATTGAAATAGGTTTGTTTCGATTACTCTTTCTTCCTCCATAAAGGCAACCGTCCTCTTTATGGATTTATTGCTTATTCTGTCAGTCTTTGACGGGAACTCTATGCAATAGATGGGAACTTCATGCCTTTTGTAAAACAGGATGTCTTGTTTTAAAAATTTAGTTATGAACCTTTTAATAAACAATACCAAGCAATACACCGTATTGCTTGGTATTTCTTTTTTGCTGTGCATGCAACTGTTTGCACAAACAGAAACCGATGCCATCATGATGAATAAAAACCAGTTCTGCAACGGATTTCTGTACGGTCATTCTTCCTGGAATGAATACTGGGAAGGGACACTCAAACGCAGCAATGAAAATATAGGTACGGTTACCACACAATCCGTGATGTATATGGCTGCTTACGGCATAACAGACAAGCTCAATATATTGGGTGGCGTTCCCTACATATGGACCAAAGCCTCCGCCGGCACCTTGCATGGAATGAGAGGAGTACAGGATCTGGCCCTGTTTGTGAAATGGAAAGCGGTTGCCAAAACGTTCGGGAAGAATACAATTTCGTTGTTTGCTATTGGTGGGTTTTCAACCCCGTTAGCCAATTATGTGATTGATTTTTTGCCGATGTCTATTGGGCTGGGTTCCACAAATCTTACGGGCAGAGGCATGATCGACTTTCAGCACAAAAAGCTGAATGTTACCGGTTCAGCCTCCTATATCAGACGAAACAACGTAAAGCTTGACAGGGATAGTTATTACGATACAGAACTTCATTTGACCAACGAAGTGAAAATGCCCGATGCCGCCTTCTACCAATTGCGCACAGGCTATAGAGGAAAATACTTACATGCGGAAGCCCTGGTTGCGAATTGGACCACTTTGGGAGGATTTGATATCTCCCGGAATAATATGCCTTTTCCCAGTAATCGCATGAATGCAACAACCGTAGGCTTCAGTGTGAAATATACTTTAAAGCAATTGACCAATCTTTCTTTGCTGGCGGGGGCACAGCACACGGTGGCTGGCAGAAACATGGGTGCTTCAGATTCGTTTAATGCAGGAGCCTTTTATGCCTTCTATTTTAAAAAATAACAGCTTGTTCTACCTTAAAAATTATCGGTATGAAAAAGATCCTTTTGATCATATCACTCCTGCTTGCAGGAGCCTTGTTTTTCTTACCCTCCTGTTCAAAAGATATAACGGGAAGAACAGACGATGCGCCGACATTAAATCCCTCAGATATTGATTTGAATGCAGGCAGCTGGAAGCCTGTGCTTCTTACGGCTTCCGATGAATTTCCTGTTTCGGCACCCATTGCCACCAATGCGCCGGATTATATTGCACAACTAAGCGAGATCAAATCATGGCAGGCAAAACTGACTCCTGAAGAAAAAGATCTGGTGAAATACTGGAGTGCCGGCGCTGTATTGCGCTGGAACGAGATTCTTCGGGAGTTGGTGGCGAAACACAATCTGCCGCCCTATCAGAACCCTGATGGTACTTATCCGGCTCCGGATGTCAATAACCCGCTGGCCTATCCGCAATTTCCTTTTTCCAACCCGCCTTACGCTGCAAGAGCATATGCGTATATTTCAGCGGCACAATACGATGCCCTGGTAGCGGCCTGGTATTATAAAAAACTATATAACCGGCCTGCGCCTTATAGCAT
>JAEVYV010000031.1 GCA_023392575.1 Bacteroidota bacterium
GTAGTAAGCCCCGTAACCCTAACTGAACCGATGGTGTATTCCTTGGGCACCCTTGCGTTTTGCAGGGCCAGCAGGTCCGGATCAACCGAGGTGACCGTGGTGTCCTGAGAATATGAAGCAGTGGCTAAAAAAGCACAAAAGCAAAGAGAGAAAATCCCGGATAAGTATCGTTGCATATAAAAAGTTCAGTCAGTAATGCAATTGGTAAACCGCAGTTTGGCAGGCAAATTAACGGTAAATTTCAATCGGTTTTGTTAAAAGAAGGGTTTGATCACACAGGTTGCCGTAGCCACAGAAGAGCAATTTTAAGCAGTTATTTTTTCCGTTTTCTTGCCGTTTTAAGAACCCAAACCAACCCACCACCCCAGGCATCCATCCCGGAAATACAAATGAGAATTTATTGGCTGGGCACGATTTGCTCGCTGGTCTTTCCAAACCTTCTTTCGCGGTTTTGGTAGTCAAGCAGGGCCTCGTAGAGGTTTTGTTTTCTGAAGTCGGGCCAGCGTACATGGGTGAAGTAGAGTTCGGCATAGGCCAGTTGATAAAGCAAAAAATTACTAATGCGGTATTCGCCGCTGGTGCGGATCATTAGTTCGGGGTCGGGAAAGCCGCTGGTGCACAAGTACTGCTGCAGCGTATCCTGGTCGATTTCTTCCACCTGCAGCGCTCCCTTCTTTACTTCCCAGGCAATGTTTTTAACGGCGTTCAGCAGCTCCCACCGCCCGCTGTAGCTCAGGGCCATAATAAGGTTCAGCCCCGTGTTGTCTTTTGTGAGGTCCAACGCCTCCTGTAATTCCTTGCGGGCATATTCGGGCAGCATATTCATATCGCCAATCACATGCAAGCGAATGTTGTTTTTGTTCAGGCTTTCCACTTCGTTGCGGATGGTGGTGACCAGCAGTTCCATCAGGCCCACCACTTCGTACTGCGGCCGGTCCCAGTTTTCGGTTGAAAAAGCATAAAGCGTCAGGTATTCAATGCCCAATTCGGCGCAGCCCTCCACAATGTTGCGAACGCTTTCCACGCCGTGAAAATGACCAAACAGGCGGTCCTGGCCCTGTTCTTTTGCCCACCGGCCGTTGCCGTCCATGATAATGGCTATGTGCCGGGGGAGACGGGATTTATCGATTTGCTCCAGAAGTTCAGTCATGTTTGAGATTGACAATTTCGCAAGTTTAAAGGGTTTGTTCAATAAGACTGCAAAAGTAACGCTGATAAAAAGCTTATTAAAAAAATAAAGCACAGAAAAATCTGTGCAAGGCTTTGGCCGCCGGGGCCAACAAATCAGCGGAGCGGTTGTTAATTAGCCGACGGGCATTTGTACCCCTGCAGGTTGAAGCTGACGTAAAACATGGCGGTTACAAACTGGTCTTTGTTTTGGCTGTTGCCCCTTTGCCGCCCCTTGGCGCCAATGCGGTCGCCGGTTTCGTACGAGCGGTCGGAAAGCAGGTAGGCAGGATTGGGCGAACCATCGGGGTTGGGCGGAAACGAACTGGCATCCACATAGGTTTTGCTCACGTCATCCAGGTAATCGGTATTGGTAAACCGATAAACGATTTCAAAGCCAATGTTGATCCGGTCGTTTAAGGCATACTTTAGCCCCGCTCCAAAGGGAACGGCAAAAGCCATGGAGCCATAAGGGCTGCGGTCTTTATACGAAGTATCGTACTGGCCCTCTGTGCCCATTTGCCGCAGGTTGTATTTCTGGCCGTTCAAATAAGCATAGGGGTCGTAGTTAAAGGCACTGACGCCCAAAGTGATATAAGGGGTAAAGCGGAAGTCGGGATCGCCGGGCAAAAAGCGGTAAAAATTAAAATCGCCCTGCAGCCCCAGCTCCCAAATGTTGGTGTTGAAGCTTAGGTTGCGGCGGCGCATGAATTCATTGTGGGTATTGTAGATATCGGAATAACCCAGTTGCGCAAAATTGCCCGCCACACGCAACGCAATATAGTTTCCAAAATTTTTCCGAAAAAAGATGCCAGCGGCCAGCTTCGGCCTGTTCAATTTTGCACGGGTGTTCAGGTCGCCAAAATAATGGGCTGCCCCAATGCCAACCCCAAACTCTCCTTCCTGCACCACAGAATTTTGGGCCAAAACAGACAAGGGTAGGGAAACAAGAACCGCCGCCAGAAGTTTTCTCATAACTGCAAAATAAGATTTAGCTTGAAGTTTTAACGCAAAATAGGCTCATTTGGTATGGTATGCAAGAATTAATTCCCAATCTGCCTGTTAAGCAAGGCGACCCGCTGGTCCCAAAACTCCTGCAATGGAACGGCCCACTTGTGCCCTGCAAAAAGACTGAATCAGCAGCGGGTTAAGTATCAATGGATTAATTTCTTTTGTCCAGCCCCCAAGAAAGCTTATTGCGCAGGGTTTGAAGAAAATTGTTTTCGTTGAGCCGGACCAGGTTCATGGTAAAATTTTCTTTTCGAACAGCCAGCAGCACGTTTTTATCCACGATCTCCCGCCTGGAATCCAGGGCACAGATAATTTCATCGGCACGGCTTTCCACTTCAAAGGAAATAATGGTATTGTCCGGAATCACAATGGGGCGGACGTTCAGGTTATGCGGCGCAATGGGGGTCAACACCAGGCTGCAGGCATCGGGGAAAACCACCGGACCGGCGCAGCTCAGGGAGTAGCCGGTGGAGCCGGTTGGCGTGGCCAGTATCAGGCCATCGGCCCAGTACGTATTCAACAGCTCTCCGTTTAAATAGGTATGGATTTTTACCATGGGAGAGGTGTCCCGCTTGTGAATGGCAAACTCGTTGAGGGCATAGGGCACATCGTTGAACAAAGGAATATTGGAATCCAGGTGGATGAGGGTTCTTTTGTCAATGATGTAGGAGCGCCGGGCCAGGGCCTTAACGGCATCGTGCAGCTCATCGCGGCCAATACTGGCCAAAAAACCCAGGCGGCCAAAGTTGATCCCCACCACAGGAATGTTTTTATCGCGGACCAGCGTGACCGTATCCAACAAGGTCCCGTCCCCGCCCAGGCTGATCACAAAATCAATATCATCGGTCAGTTCTTCATGAGCAGAAAAAGTCAGCGAAGCTGAAGGAAGGGATAAATGCGGCTTGATTTCTTTAAAATAAGGTTGAAAAATCACCGGTGTTATGCCCTCTTTATCGAGTTCATCAAAAAATGCTTGTATATACTGCTGCTGGGCCGAATCCAGCACCCTACTGTAAATAGCTACCTTCAAAACGTATTTTTTGTGGGTAAAAGTTACCTGTTCACCGGTTGTCGAACTTAGTTCCGTGAATATAAGATATATTGTTTAACCGAAGCAGTGAGCAGGTTGGTATGCGAGAACCCGGTTGAGATCACACTTTCAGGTAATTCATCAGGTTGTCATAGTTGGAGCGAAGCTCGTTCTCAAAAAGCTCTTCACCAAAATAATATTTCACGTTGTACTCGTAGCGCTGAAAAGTGCTGATGATATCGGAGACTTCCAGCTTGCTTACCCGGATGGTTATTTGGCTGGTACCGGTTTCCGGATCGGTTAGTGTATTGAGCTGGGTGATTTGAGCATCGTTGGATTCCACGATCCGGTTGATCTCGGCAAAGGAATAGCTCCTGCTGTCCATTTCCAGTACAATGAGGGCGCCGGGATCGTTTAAGCTCATAAAATTGGAAGCATTGCGCAGCAGGTCGTTGTAGGTTACAATCCCCAGCAGTTGCTTTTCTTCCACCACCGGCACCACGCTTAGCTTATTGACCACCGCGGTTTGAATGGCTTTTAAAAAATGATCGTTCGCTTGTACCGAAGTGGTTCCGTCTGTGATTTGCAATTCGTTCAGGGTATTCTCATCGTCGCTTTGCAACAACTGCTCCTCGCTAATAATGCCCAGGTAGCTGTCGTTTTCAACCACGGGCAGATGGGCCACGTGGTAGTCGTTCATTAGCTGCAGGGCATGATACACTTTATCCTCTTTGTGAAGGTAAGGTATCGAGCTTGATATCATTTCACGGGTTAACATAGCTAACGGTTTCGTTATAAAGACAACCCACCTTATGCAACTGTTGCAGGCTGATTCAGCTTTTTCAAAAATTTATCCAAAATTACATTGAATTCTGCGGGCTGCTCCATCATGGGAGCATGGCCGCATTTGTCAATGAAATGAAGCTCGCTGTTTGGTATAAGCCGGTGAAATTCCCGTGCCACAAAAGGCGGGGTAATGGTGTCGTTGTTGCCCCAAACCAGCAAGGTAGGCTGCTTGATGTTACTGAGCTCTTCGCCCAGATTATTGCGGATGGCGCTTTTTGCCAGGGCAATGATCTTAATGACCTTTAGGCGGTTGCGGGTAATTTCAAACACTTCGTCCACCAGCTCCTTGGTGGCCGTTTTCGGATCGTAGAAGGTAACCTCTGTTTTCTTTTTGATGTATTCGTAGTCGCCCCGACGCGGGTAAGTGTCTCCCATCCCGTTTTCAAACAAACCCGAGCTGCCGGTCAGGATCAGGGATTTCACCCGCTCGGGATGCTTCAGCACAAGAACCAGCCCCACGTGCCCGCCCAGGGAGTTGCCCAAAAGGTGCACATTGGTATAGTCTTTTGTTTCCAGGAATTTGTGTACAAATTTGGCCAGGCCGCCAACAGATGTATGTAAAATATCCAGGTCGAACAAAGGCAGTATGGGTACGATCACTTTATAGTGATGGCGGAAATGTTCGATGAGGTCTCTAAAATTACTAAGGGCACCAAACAATCCATGCAATAACACAAGTGGTTCGCCTTCCCCTTCTTCAATAAACTTAAACTTGCCTTGCTCTTTAAGCGAATATTGCATAGGCTAATTGTTCTAATTTTTGCTAAAATAATCGTTTTACTTTAAACGGCTAAGGTTCCCTGTTTATACAAAAAGAATATTGTACCAAGCTGTTTTTCGTTTGAAACATTTTGAAAAAACTCCAGAAGCTGTTCAAACATGTTTTTGAAAAAAGGCAGGGCCGAACCCAGCACCCCCATTAGTTTTTGGCTGATGGGTTGAATATACCAATAAGTTGCAGAGGCCTCGGTGGTTTCGGGGTGGATCAATTGAAGCTGCTGAGCATAAAAAAGCAAAATACTGAATATGAAAAAATAAATCAGAATGTAGAAAAATATCCCCCCCAATTTATTTGCCCAGCCAAGCATGGCAACCTGCACCACTCCTTCCAGCAATTTGGCTCCTAGCCGCACCAACAAAGCTACTACCACAAACACCACCAAAAAAGCAACTACCGGCAACCAGCGCTGCGAGATATTCACGGCATGGCCTAGATAGTCTGCCACAACAGCCGACAGCTTTAACGCAGCCGCCAGGCCCACAATAAATGCCAGAAACGAAAAAACAGCCACAATCAGGCCCTTTCGGAAGCCCTTGTAAACCGAAAAGAGCAGCAACACCAGGGCTATAACATCGATCAGCATGTGGCGTTTATTTAGCCAGCAGCTCTTTTACCGTTGCCGAAATGGTTTTTCCATCGGCACGGCCCGCCAGTTTTTTGGTGGCCGCCCCCATTACCTTACCCATATCGGCCGGCGAGCTGGCTCCCGTTTCGGCAATAATCTGCTGTAGTTCGGCCTTTAATTCTTCGCTGCTCAATTGTTTGGGCAAAAACCGTTCAATTACAGCAATTTCTTCCTGTTCTTTTTGCGCCAGATCGGCCCGCCCCTGCTGCTGATAAATTTCCAAAGAATCCTTTCTTTGCTTTGTCATTTTTTGCAACAGAGCCAGTTCTTTTTCTTCGGAAACCTCACCACCGGCGCCGGGTTCTGTTTTGGCCTTGATAATCTCGGCCTTAATTGCCCTCAATCCCCGTAATGCGGCTTCATCCTTTGCTTTCATGGCGTCCTTCATTTCGGCCATGATTTTTTGTTCAAGATTCATAGTTGCTTTATCATTTATGGTTTGCGGTTGTTGACTGCCAGGCAATCGTGCCGGTGGTGATGGGCTGCAACACAAAACAACGTCCTTTCCAACCATTGCCCCGTAACCGCCTGCCTATTTTTCCAATTTATTTTCCTGCATTTGCTGCTGCTGGAACTTGGTATAAAACTGCTGCGCAAAACTTTTCATATCGTTTACCAGCTCCGCATTTCTTGTGGCACGATGAAAAGTATCGGCCATCGTCATCAGGGTTTGGTAGTAAAAATCAGCCATTTCATCCACCATCATCTTTTGGGTCCACAGATCAATACGCAGGGCTGTTTTTTCCGCGCCGTCCCAAAGAGAGAGCATAAAGGCCTTGGCCTGCTGCGGTTTCTCAATGGTACTTTCCGTGGCCTTCCATTCAATATTGCTCGGAATACGGCCTTCATCCAATTCCACGTCAATTACGATACTTGATTTTGCCATTTCTTAAAATTGAAGGGACGAAGGTAACTCAATGTGCAAAAGTGGCAAGGCGCAATGCGAAAATGCCCCTCAGCTTTGAGGCACAGCAGCCAGAATGGTTTTCCAAAACAGCTCAGCGGTGCGCTGCCAGGTGTATTTTTCGGCCACTTTGTTTCCCCGGGCAATCAAACGGCTTCTTAAATCCTCGTCCTTGTAAATAAGCATGAGCTTATCGGCCATATCCTCATAATCTGCCGGGTTAAAAAACAAGGCGGCGTCTTCGGAAATTTCCTGCATGGAAGTTTGCACAGAAGTGAGC
>JAEVYV010000110.1 GCA_023392575.1 Bacteroidota bacterium
ATAAAAAAAGCAAGCACAGCAAACAAACGCGCCCAGGTTAGCTGGTCGTTTTTCTTTGCGGGTAAATGCGATTTGTAATAAGGAAAGAACTTGGTGATGTAGGTTGGCATGCCCAAACTGGCAAAGGCAAACATGATGTTGGCCACGGCTATGAAGGCCCCGGTCAAACCGTACTCTTCTTTGGTAAAGCCGCCTTCTCTTGTAAAGAGATAGGTGTTGAAAAAGCCCAGTGCAAACCCAAAGTATACAACGACGGACGAAATGATACTTTGCCTGCGAATTGTGCTCATGGCGGTAAAGATAATGGTGACGGATGAATGGTCAATGCCCGGCGGCAAACAGAAAGTTGCAAAAAGCCGATGGTGCATAACGCAGTCCATCGGCTCTTAAGGCAAGGTTGGCATCCGCTTTCGAAGCCAAGGCCTTAAACTTTTTTCATGTTCACATAAAAATTCTTATCTACTTCCAGGTTGTTCAGGTCTTTGCCTTCGGCTTTTATTTTTTTCTCCGTTGTGGTAGGGTAGATCCACTGGCCATTGGTGAGTTTTACCGGCATGTCAAATCCGGCAATGCAGTTTGTCCATTTAAACCTGATTTGATTGCCTTCCACTTTTAAGTCCAGTTCCGGAATTTGGGTGGTGCGCAGGTACTGGTCAAACACCTTGCTCAAATCCCTGCCGCTTTTTTGGGAGATGTAATTTTCTATTTGTTTTGAGGTAACCGTTTGATGGTAAAAATCCCGGTTCAGGCCTCTGAGTATTTGCCGGAACTTTTCATCATCGTTTATGATCTGGCGGATGGTGTGGATCAGGTTGGCACCCTTGGCATACATGTCGCCGCTGCCTTCCTGGTTTACGCCGTAAGGCCCGATGATGGGAATGTCGTTGGCAATGTTTTTTCTAATGCCCTGCAGGTATTCGTTGCCCGCCTGCTTTCCGTAGTAATAATCAGTAAAAAGCGTTTCGGAGTAATTGGTAAAGCCTTCGTGCACCCACATATCGGCAATATCTTTTGTGGTGATGTTGTTGGCAAACCATTCGTGGCCGCTTTCATGGATAATGATGAAGTCCCATTTCAGCCCCCAGCCGGTGCCCGACAAGTCTCTTCCCCGGTAGCCATTTTGAAATCCGTTGCCATAGGCCACGGCGCTTTGGTGCTCCATGCCCAGGTGCGGCGACTGAACCAGTTTAAATCCATCCTCGTAAAAAGGGTAGGGGCCAAACCAGTATTCAAAAGCACGAAGCATGAGTTTTGCCTGCTCAAATTGTTTTTTGGCCTTGTCCAGGTCTTCCTCCAAAACCCAAAAGCTTAAATCCAGTTTACCTTTTTCTCCCATTAGTGTATCCGTCCAGTTTACGTACTTACCAATATAGGGAACGATGTTGTAGTTGTTGATGGGGTCTTTCACCTCCCAGGTATAGGCTGTGTTGCCGTTGATGGTTTTTTTCTCCTTCAATCGTCCGTTTCCTACCGCAGTTAAACCTTCCGGCGCTATAATGGTTAAGGTGGCGCCGTTATCCGGCTCATCGCTTTGATGGTCCTTACAAGGGTACCAAACCGAAGCCCCCAAACCCTGACAGGCTACGCTCATCCACGGGTTGCCCGAGCTGTCTTTTTTCCAGATCCATCCTCCGTCCCAGGGTGGTCTTATCGCTTCCTTTGGCTGGCCGTGATAGACAATGCTGATCGATTGAATGGAGTGAACCGGCGCCTTGGGCAAAGGAATATGCCACACATTCCCTTCGTTGTAATAGGGTTTGGCGGGGTAGTTAATATAAAACTTGCCGTTATAAAAGATGGAATCAATGGTCAGGGGTTTTTGCAGGTCAATTTGCAGGTAATCCGATTTTTGATTGGGAAGGACCTTGTACTGGATGGTGGTTTTTCCTTTAATGGTTTTTGTGTCAAAATCGGGAGTTACGGTTATGTCGTAATGCTGCACGTCCCACCAGGCCCGTTCGGGGCCAATGCTTCCCCGCAGCGTATCTTGCCTGGTGAAGCTCCGCGGCTGGTGCAACAACTGACCGAAAACGCTTGGGGCAAAAAACAAAAAATAAGAAACCAAAAACAGGAAATATTTTTTCATTTCATTCATTTGTGTTTTCAAAACAAATACTTGTCTAATTTAGAACCCTTTTGAATACAGCATGTTCTATCGGTATAAATATTTAACAATCTTACCCGTTTTGCTGCTTTTGGGTTGTTACAGCAGCGAGAAACGAGACGCAAACGTTTTTCACTATAACGAGCAAACCGGCATTGCTTCCATTGATCCGGCCTTCGCCAAAAATCAGTCCGTCATGTGGGCGGTCCATCAATTGTACAACACACTGGTGGAGGTGGACAGCAACCTGAATATTGTTCCTTCCCTGGCAAAGTATTGGGATGTGTCGGACGATAAAAAGCAATACACGTTTCACCTGCGCAACGATGTGGTCTTTCACGATGACCCCTGTTTCCCGGACAAGAAAGGCCGGAAAATGACGGCACGGGACGTGGTCTATAGTTTTCAGCGCTTGGTGGACAAAGAAACCGCCAGCCCCGGCTCCTGGATTTTTAACAATAAGATAGATCCTGCGGAGGGGTTTAAGGCCATTGACGATACCACGTTTCAGCTTAAACTCCTCAGGCCGTACAACCCCATTCTTGGCATCCTCTCCATGCAGTACTGCTCCGTAGTGCCGCAGGAAGCGGTGGAAAAATACGGGAACGATTTTAGAAGGCATGCCGTGGGCACTGGGCCTTTTCAGTTTGTGGCCTGGGAGGAAGGGCAGGCGCTGGTGCTGAAAAAGAATCCATCCTATTTTGAAATGGACGAACAGGGAAAACGCCTGCCGTACCTGGACGGCGTTAAAGTGAGTTTTTACGATGCCAAGGCAACCGAGTTTTTGTTGTTCCGGCAAAAAAAACTGGATTTTATCAACGACATCGATCCGTCTTTTAAAGATGAAGTACTGACTAAAAAAGGCACGTTGCGCAAAGACTGGGAAGGCAAAATTCAACTGCAAACGCATCCCTATTTAAACATTGAATATTTTGGAATTTTGGTGGATACCACGAACCCGTTGGTGAAAAATTCCCCCCTGCGGTTGAAAAAAGTACGACAGGCCATTAATTACGGCTTTGACCGGGAAAAAATGGTTTTGTACCTGCGGAATTCTTTGGGCACTCCGGCGCAGTCGGGCTTTGTGCCGGCGGGTTTGCCTTCTTTTGATTCTTCGAAAGTAAAGGGCTATTCGTACAACCCCGCCCTGGCCCGAAAGCTTTTGAAAGAAGCCGGTGTGCAGGCCGCCAACCAACCCCCCATAAAACTGCTGACCATTCCCATTTATTCGGATATCGCCAGTTATATTGCCCGGCAACTGGAGGAGATCGGGTTGAATGTGCAGGTGGATGTGGTTCAAAAATCCTTATTGCTGGAGCTTACGTCCAATTCCAAAGCCTTGTTTTTTCGCGGAAGCTGGATTGCCGATTATCCTGATGCGGAAAACTACCTGTCGGTGTTTTATTCCAAAAACCCGGCGCCGCCCAATTATACCCGCTATCACAATCCGAAGTTTGATGCCTTGTTTGAAAAGGCCATTACCGAAACCAACGACTCGCTTCGGTATGAATATTACCGGCAGGCCGATCAGGTAATGATCGAAGATGCCCCGGTGGTGCCCCTTTTGTATGACAAGGTGATTCACCTGGTGCAGCCCGAAGTAAAGGGCTTTGTGCCAAATGCCCTGAATTTTTTGGAGTTGCGGCGGGTGCGGATGGAAAAGTAATTCAGTTGAGTAGTTGAATAGTTAATTGGTTGAAAAGTTGACAGTTGAATAGTTAACAAGTGAATATCAAATTCTTTCAACAAATTAACCTAATTAACTTAATTAACTTTTCAACCAATCAGCCAATCAACACACCCTCAAAATGCCTTCTTCGCCGCCGACTTCAGCGGCGGCAGCTTGTAGTTATCCAAAACACTTTTTTCAGCAATCATTTTTTCTATGCCTTCAATGGACCGGGGTGCAAAAGACGAAAGCAGTTCGTAGCCATTTTCTGTAATCAGGGCATCGTCTTCAATGCGAACGCCAATACCCCACCATTTTTTGTCACAGGGGCTGTTTTCCGGAATGTAAATACCGGGTTCAATGGTTAGTACCATGTTCTTCCGCAAGGTGTCGTAGCTTCCTTTGTCGTGTACATCCAGCCCAATGTGGTGGCCCAGCCCGTGCGGATAATAACGGCGGGCTTCTCCTTTTTCTTTAATGATGCCCAGTTTTAGCAGGCCGTTGGCAATGGTTTCCTGGGCGGCACTGTTGGCGTCAGACCATTTGGAGCCATCTTTCAGCGTTTTGAAAGCGGCTTCCTGTGCATCATATACAATCTGGTAGATGGCTCTTTCGGTTTTCGAGAACTTGCCATGAGCGGGGATCGTTCTGGTGACGTCCGCGGTATAACCATGGTATTCGGCGCCCACGTCCATCAATAAGAGATTATTGCCGATCCGGGTTCTGGAGTTTTCGGTGTAGTGAAGAATGCAGCCGTTTTCGCCGGCGCCAACGATGGAGCCATAACCAACGCCTTCCGCCCCATATCTTTTGTGCACATATTCGTGCAAGCCCTGCAACTCCAGTTCCGACATATCGGGCCGGATGGTTTTCATTACTTCGTTTTGGCCGATACAGGAGATTTCCACGGCTTTGCGAAGGAGAACCAGTTCTTCCGGCGTTTTTATCTCGCGGAGCCTGGAGGTGATTTGCTGAAACAGGCGGTAATCCACCTTTTCATTTTTAAGCGTATCGTTTATCCTGGCCTTGGCCTTGAACTGGGTGATCAGATCGTAAAGGTCTGCTCTGCTCCGGGTGTTTTTTACATCTTCGGGCAATTCATCGGTAATGATTTTTGAAAAGCCGGTCAAATCCAGGGGAAAATCTTTAAAAGCCTGTCCGTTGTAGGCGGCATCAATGCCCAGTTTTTCTTTGACCCCCTGTTCACCCAGTCTTCTGCCGGTCCACTGCTCTTGCCGGGCATTTTTTTCCTGAACAAAAAACACTTCGTTGAAGGGGCGGCCATCAACACCGGTTTGGGCTTCTTTAAAAAGGAACAACACCGCATGGGGCTCTTTATAGCCAGTGAAATAATATAAATCGGGGTTTTGATGATAGAGGTACTCTACGTCATTGGAAAACGTGCGGGTAGGGGCTGCAAAAACCACCAGCACTGAATTGTCGGGCATCAAGGCCCGTGCCGCTTCCCGGCGTCCCTTGTGAAACTCCTTGGTAAGGTAGTCCTGGGGCAGGTCTTTTTGCGCCAGCAGGAGGAGGGCACAAAATTGCAAACTAAATAACAAAGCCAGTCCTTTCAATTTTGGTTGCATTTCCGTTTATTTTTTTAAAAATAAACATCATTTGTTTTGCAACCCTACCACTGGTAAAAATTGTAGACTGGCTTTGTCTGTTCTGATTAATATCTTTTCTCAGGTGTTTGGCGGATGCTTATATAATGCTGGTTTGTAAACGCATGCCGGCCGCGGCCGGCTATTCAGTTAGTCGTCGTCCTCTTCATAGTACGATTCTTCATTATTGTTGTAATGTTTTTCCCAGGCTTCTACCATTTCATCGCTCAGGCATTCCAAAATATCATAAAGTTTGTCGTTTTTCCGCCGCCATTCCGTAATCAGCTCGTCCTGATATTTAAATACATACATGCAGTGGTCGCTTTCCACTGTTACTTTAATCAGTTCAATTGGCGAATCAACTTGTTCCTGCACCAGGTAATAACACCCGGGTTCCAGCAATCCATACGAGTACATATTCTCTCCTCCGTTTTAGGTGGTTTATTAACTTTTACTATGGGTTAGTAAGCTAATAGGTTGTAAGTAGAATTAATGGGCAGTGGAGCAGTTCTGGTTTAGTGGCTTAAAAAATTATGCCTAAGTGCGGGTCAAAATTAGGGGGTTTTGTATAGATATTTTACAGAAAGCTCCGAAAAAATATATAAGTTTTTAAACGATTGATCATCAGTTGATTATGATAAAAATTAAACCAAAAAATAATTTCAAAAAACTAAGTTATTTAGCAAAATAAAGGCGTTTTTTCCTTATATTTGCCGGCTGTTGAGCTGATGGATACGGGCCGGTTTGATTTCGGTTTATTTCTGCGACCGCTTTTGTAGACGAGGAAGTTTGTTTTGTGCGCCGATGGAAACGGAAGTGGCCGGTGTTCTTTGGCTCCTTCAAATTAATTTTACTCAATTTATTGTTGAATAAATCCTATGGCAGAAACTAAGAAGAATCTCTTTGAATATACCGAAGAGAGCATTAAGAGCCTTGACTGGAAAGAGCATATTCGTCTTCGTCCTGGAATGTACATCGGTAAGCTGGGGGATGGTTCCAGTCCCGACGATGGTATTTACGTTCTAGTAAAAGAAGTGATCGACAACTGTATTGATGAGTATACCATGGGCTATGGAAAGACCATTGAGGTGGCTATTCAAGGAAAAACGGTGACCGTTCGCGACTATGGCCGCGGCATCCCCCTTGGAAAAGTGGTGGATGTGGTGAGCAAGATCAATACCGGCGCCAAATACGATAGCAAGGTTTTCCAAAAGAGCGTGGGTTTGAACGGCGTGGGTACCAAGGCCGTCAATGCCCTGAGTAGTTATTTTAAGGTAGGCTCCTTTAGGGAGGGAAAGATAAAAGAGGCCGAATTTGAAAAAGGGGTACTGATAAAAGAGTACAAGGAAGCCAAAACCGATGGCGATAACGGAACCCTGGTGACGTTTATCCCCGATGATTCGGTGTTTAAAAATTTCCATTTCATACCGGAATACCTGGAAAAGCAGATCTGGAATTACTGTTTTTTAAATGCCGGCTTGCGCATCATCTTTAATGGCAAGTCCTACATCAGTAAAAATGGGCTGCTCGACCTTCTGGAGCGCAACACCAATGCCGACGAACTTCGCTATCCCATTATTCATTTAAAGGGCGAAGACATTGAAGTGGCCATTACCCACAACAATGATTATGGCGAGGATTACTACAGCTTTGTAAACGGCCAGCACACCACCCAGGGTGGTACACACCAGCAGGCCTTCCGGGAAGCCTATATAAAGGTGATCCGCGACTTTTTCAAAAAAGACTATGATGCGGCGGACATTCGCCAAAGCATTGTGGCCGCTGTTTCGGTGCGGGTGGTGGAGCCGGTGTTTGAATCGCAAACCAAAACCAAGTTGGGTTCCTTAAACGTAGATGAAGGCGGCCCCAGCATGAGGCAGTTTGTCCTGGACTTTTTGTCCAAACAACTCGATAATTTCCTGCATAAAAACCCGGCGGTTGCCGAGGCCTTAAAGAAACGTATTGAGCAAAGCGAACGGGAAAGAAAGGATTTGGCCGGAATTAAAAAACTGGCCAACGAAAGGGCAAAAAAAGCCAATCTGCACAACAAAAAACTCCGCGACTGCCGTATTCATTTAAACGACGAGCCGCCGGCAAAAAGCAAACAGGAGTTTTTTACCGCCCAAAAAGAGACCACCATCTTTATTACGGAAGGAGACTCGGCCAGCGGATCCATTACCAAGGCCAGAAGCGTGGAAACCCAGGCTGTGTTCAGCCTGCGGGGGAAGCCGTTGAACTGTTTTGGAATGAGCAAAAAAGTGGTGTATGAAAATGAGGAGCTCAACCTGTTGCAGCACGCCCTGAACATTGAGGAAGGATTGGACGGCCTGCGCTACAACCGCATTGTGATTGCTACCGATGCCGATGTGGACGGAATGCACATCCGCCTTTTGATCATGACCTTCTTTTTACAGTTTTTTCCCGATCTGGTGAAAAACAACCACGTCTATATTTTGCAGACGCCTTTGTTCCGGGTGCGGAACAAACAGGAAACCATTTATTGTTATTCCGAGGCAGAAAAACAGGCGGCTGTAAAGAAGTTGGGCGGCAAGCCGGAGATCACCCGGTTTAAAGGCCTGGGTGAAATCTCTCCGGATGAATTTGGGCGCTTTATTGGCGAGGAGATCCGGTTGGATCCGGTTATTCTGGAGCAGGGGGATCACATTCAGCACCTGCTGGAATACTACATGGGAAAGAACACACAGGAAAGACAGGAGTTTATTATCAACAACCTCAGGGTGGAATTAGATACCGTAGAAGAGACCCTAGCATAAACCAACAACAAATTTTTGAAAAACTTAGACGTCATCAGAAAGGCCAAATCCCTGTTCATGAAGTGGAACCTGCACCGGGTGGTGCAGCCGCTCAGCAGCTCTTTGGATCTGGCGGTTAACATGGGCGAAATGTCCAAATGGAGACGGCAGCATCCGGTGCGGGGGTACAATGATTTTTATCAAAACACCTGGGATTACAACCGGCGGTATCAGTTGTACGAGGCCGTGAAAAAGCAAGAAGGTTTGGCCGAACAGCCCATCGATTATTTTGAATTTGGCGTGGCCAGCGGTTCTTCCTTCAAATGGTGGCTGCAGCAAAATCAACTGCCGGCATCCCGCTTTTTTGGCTTTGACACATTTGAAGGCCTGCCGGAAAAATGGGGTCCGTTTGAAAAAGGAGCCATGGCGCATTCGCTGGAATCTTTGCAGATCGTAGATCAAAGAGCTTGTTTTTACAAGGGGTTGTTTCAGCAAACGCTGATTCCGTTTCTCGATCAGTATGACAACCGCAACAACAAACTCATTCATATTGATTCGGACCTGTTTAGTTCGGCCCTTTTCACCTTGTCGCAGTTGTACCGTTTTTTGAAACCCGGCGACATCATCTTGTTTGATGAATTTGCGGTGCCCCAACACGAGTTTTTGGCGTTTAAAATATTTACCGAAAGTTTTTATATCGATTATGAGGTGGTTGGCGCTGCCAATAATTATTTATTTGTAGCCGTGAAGATTAAATAACGTGTTTAACAGAACTCTGGAAGAACCACAACCTACAAACTATAAACTCATTGAATGATACACATTGTTTTTCAGGAAGCCGATATTGATGTTTTAAAAAAAGCAATGGAGCTGGATGAAACCTTACAGGGCACCATTGAAATCATCCGCGACGACTACGCTGTTGGCCCACTGGGTGCTATTTATGAAGCAGAAGGCTATCAGCAGCGCCGGGATTGGTGGAAGCACCTGGTGGAGATTTCGCCCTACAATACCGAACAGTTGATGAATTTGGTAGACGACCGTCTGGCGGTTCACAACCTGAAAAAAGCACTGGACGAAAACCCCAAAGAAGAAGTATGGATATGGATGGGGCAGAACCAGCACGATGTCTGCGGTTATTATTGGCTGATCAGCCAGTTGCAGGCCTACCAGGGCCGGGTGGTGGTTTTGTACATGAACAACCTGCCCTTTATCAATGAAAAAGGACAGATCTTTTACCCCACTGCTCTGCATGAAATTCAGCCCAAGGAGTTTTTGAAAGCCAAAAAACTGAACCGGAAAGTAACCCTGAGCGAATTTGAGCTGGACCCCGATGAGTGGCGGAAACTTTGCGCGGAGAACGGCATGGTGCGGATTCTGGAAGGCGGCAAAAAGATTGCGACCCGCAACGACGATTTTTACGACAAAGAGATTTTGAGCGGACTGACAAACGACTGGCAGAAAGGCAATAAAGCCATGCAGGCTATTTTGGGCAAGATGAAAATCAAAACCGGCGATGTATATCTTTTGTGGCGAATGACAAAGCTGGCCGAGGAAGGAAAAGTGGAAATCCATGGCGATACGTCTAAAAGCTGGAAGGATTTTGAGGTAAAGCTGAAATCTGCTGCTGCAGAAGAAGTGTCGGCGGAGCAACCCAACCCCGGCTTGTGATTTGAGCTATATGAAAATCCCGGGTTGAAAAACTTCGGGCCCAATACAATTACCGTGTTTATTTATAATTATCCGATAGAATGAGTACTACGAAAAACAAAAACTTCGAACACCTGCAAACCGATCATGGCATTAACGGCCAGTACAAAACCTGGTTTTTGGATTATGCCTCTTATGTTATCCTGGAACGGGCCGTTCCCGCAGTGGAAGATGGTTTAAAGCCGGTGCAGCGCCGCATTTTGCATGCCATGAAGGAAATGGATGATGGCCGCTACAACAAGGTAGCCAACATCATCGGACAATCCATGCAGTACCACCCCCATGGAGATGCCTCCATTGGCGACGCCCTGGTGAACATGGGACAAAAGGACCTGCTGATCGACACACAGGGGAACTGGGGCGATGTGCGGACGGGCGATGATGCCGCCGCTTCCCGTTACATCGAGGCCCGCTTGAGCAAGTTTGCTTTGGAGGTGGTTTTCAATCCCAAAACAACCAACTGGCAGCTGAGTTACGATGGCCGGAAGAACGAACCCATCACCCTGCCGGTAAAGTTTCCCCTGCTGCTGGCCCAGGGCGCCGAAGGCATTGCGGTGGGGCTGGCAACAAAGATTTTGCCGCACAATTTTTGCGAACTCTGCGATGCAGCAATTAAATATTTGAAAGGGCGGAAGTTTGAGATCTACCCCGACTTTTTGACCGGCGCCATGGCCGATGTAAGCGATTACAACCAGGGCATGCGCGGCGGAAAGGTGAAGGTGCGGGCCCATATTGAAGAACTGGACAAAAAAACCCTGCTGATCAAAAGTGTTCCCTATGGGGTGACCACCAGCGGTTTAATGGACAGCATTGTTAAGGCCAACGACAACGGAAAGATTAAGATCAAAAAAGTGACCGATAACACGGCGGCGGAAGTGGAGATCCAGGTGGATCTGGCGCCGGGCATATCTCCCGATATTACTATCGATGCCTTGTACAAATTCACCGATTGCGAAATTTCCATTTCTCCCAATACCTGTGTGATCATTGACCAAAAGCCGCATTTTGTAAGCGTGCACGAATTGTTGCGGTTTTCGGTGGATCATACCAAAAATCTGCTTCAAAAAGAACTGGAGATCCGCCTGGGCGAACTGCAGGACAAGTGGCATTATACCTCGCTGGAAAAGATCTTTTTTGAAGAAAAGATTTATAAGGAGCTGGAGAAAAAGCATGAAACCTGGGAAAAGGTGATTGAAGCCATCGACAAGGCTTTTGTGCCTTTTGTCAAACAGCTGAGAAGGCCGGTAACCAGGGAAGACATATTAAAGCTTACGGAAAAACCGGTTCGCCGCATTTATAAACTGGACATCGATGAACTGAATGCACAGATCCAAGACCTGGAAGCGCAAATCAAACAGGTAAACTACGACCTGGAACACCTAACCGATTTCACCATTTCCTATTTTGAAGGACTGCTGAAAAAATACGGCAAAGGACGGGAACGTAAAACAGAGATCAAGGTGTTTGAAGTCATCGAGGCCAAGCATGTGGCGATTGCCAACACCCGTTTGTACATCAACCGGGACGAAGGCTTCATCGGCACTTCGTTGAAGAAGGATGAATTTTTGGTGGAGTGCTCCGATCTGGACGACATCATCGCCTTCACCAAACGCGGGATCATGAAGGTGGTGAAGGTGCAGGACAAGGTTTTTATCGGCAAGGATATTTTGTACGCAGCCGTGTTCCGGAAAGGCGATGAGCGGACGACCTACAACATGATCTATACGGATGGGGCCACCGGCATCAGCTATGCCAAGCGTTTTAACGTTACCGGCGTTACCCGCGACAAGGAATACGATCTGACCAAGGGGCACGATAAAAGCAAGGTGCATTACCTGACAGTGAATCCAAACGGGGAAGCCGAGGTGGTACGGGTCATTTTAAGTCCCAACTGCTCTGCCCGCAACAAAGAGTTTGAATTTTATTTCGAAGAACTGGAGATCAAAAGCCGCGGCAGTATGGGCAACCAGGTAACCAAATACCCGGTTCGCTCCGTTAAGTTTAAAGAAGCCGGGGTGGCGACTTTGGGCAGCATCAAGCTTTGGTTTGATGATAAATTTGGCCGCCTGAACCACGAAGGAAAAGGAATTGAGTTGGGCGATTTTGACGCTGAAGACCGGGTGCTGGTTTTGTATGCCGACGGCACCTACGAGATCACCGACCAGGAGCTCACCCAGCGCTTCAATCCCGAGGAGGTGATGCTGGTGGAAAAATTTGATCCGGAAAGAGTGATTACCGCCGTGTATTTAGATAATGATAAATTGCAGTACAACCTGAAACGTTTCCGCATTGAAACCACCACGTTGAAATCAAAATTCCTGTTCATCAAGGAAGGAAAGGGAAATATTCTGGAAGCGGTTTCCACCGAAGACGAGCCCGTTTTAATCGTTCAAACCGGTAAGGGCTCCCAGGTGAGAAGGGCGAAATTCAAGGTGGCCAAAATGGTAGAAGTGATGGGCTGGAAGGCGGTAGGGGCTAAGCTGATCGACTACAATAAAAATGTGCTGATGGAATGGGAACCAAAGGTGGAGGAAGGAAAACAGCCAGAATTGTTTTAATAAAAGCGGCTTGCGTTAAGCGCCACTTCATTTATAAAAAAAGGCTGAAGCTTATGCTTCAGCCTTTTCTTTTGTCTTGAATAATTTATCTGTAATACCCAATGCGGGTCGTCATTTCTTTTTTCGTTTCAGCCGCACGGCTGCTGTTTTCTCCAGGCTGCTCGACAACCGTACCTCGTACCGTTTCTTTCCATCAGAAATAAGCATCAGCGCCGTATTGGGC
>JAEVYV010000119.1 GCA_023392575.1 Bacteroidota bacterium
GCGGAACTCTGTGGTGGCCCTGATGATATTTTTTATAGTTGGCGGCATTTTACTGTTATTTGTGAACCGAATCAAAAAACCAATTTTGGCAAGATGAATCTCTACACCATAAACACAGGCTATTTTAAACTGGACGGCGGCGCTATGTTTGGCGTGGTTCCCAAAACCATCTGGAACAAGATCAATCCATCGGATGAAAATAATTTATGCGACTGGGCCATGCGCAGTTTGCTGATAGAAGATGGCAATCGTTTAATATTAATTGACAACGGCATTGGCGACAAGCAGGACGCCAAATTTTTCAGTTATTATTATTTGCATGGCGATGATACGCTGGACAAATCATTAGCAAAACATGGTTTTCACAGAGAGGATATTACAGATGTCATTCTCACCCATCTTCATTTTGATCATTGTGGTGGTTCTATCCGAAAAGAAGGCGATAAGTTAGTGCCGGCCTTTAAGAATGCTACTTACTGGAGCAACGAAAAGCACTGGAACTGGGCTGTGCATCCCAACGACCGCGAGAAAGCTTCTTTTTTAAAAGAAAACATTTTGCCTATACAGGAAAGCGGGCAATTACAATTTATTGCCACGCCATCGGAAACAAATAGCAAGCAATTAGGTTCAACCATTTTTACCGACAACCTAACCATGCGCTTTGTAGATGGCCACACCGAAGCCATGATGCTGCCGCAAATACAATACAAGGATAAAACCCTTGTGTACATGGCCGATCTTTTACCTTCTGCAGGACATATTCCCATTCCTTATGTAATGGCTTATGATATGTTTCCGCTGACCACGCTGAATGAAAAAAAATCTTTTTTAACCGAGGCGGTGCAGAATAATTACGTTTTATTTTTTGAACACGATCCGCAGATTGAGTGTTGCACACTGCAACAGACTGAAAAAGGAATACGGCCGGGAGCGAGTTTTAAGCTGGAGGAAGTGGTTTGACAGCGGGCCTTCAACAGATTAAGATTAATATTCTTTTACCGGTTGCGTCAAGGGCTCAAGCTTTGATTTTGGGTCTTCGCTCTTTTGGAAGATCCGGATGTTCAACAGCAGCAGGCTTCCGATCATTGCCGGGATGATCAAATTGATAAACCAAACCGTAATGGTGGTCAGCCCGATGCCCAGACTATTGGCCGAAAACAAACCCATTAGTTTTAAACAGATTTCACCCCGCACTCCTACTTCCACCAGGGCTATGGAAGGAACAACGGCCATCACCAAAAAAACCACGCTCATGACCAAGACAATGATTGCGGCAGGTACATTCACCCCAAACAAATGAAAAACAAGCAGGTACTGAACCACAAACACACCGTAACGCAACAGGGACAGAAGCAGGATTTTTGATAAAAGACCTGCGTGAAAGCTGCCCAATGCTTCTACCAGGTACAGGTATTTTTTGCGGCTGATCCAGCGGCGAAACAGCAAGACCGCACTGCTCACATGAAAATAAAACAAGGTTAATATAGCGACCAGACCCACCAGGCCATAAATCAGAAATTGATACCAGAAGTACCAGTCTTTGTTTGCGGCCAACAGTTGTGGCTTCAGGACCACCAGGCCAATGGTGCCGCCAAAAACGGTTGTCAGCAGTTGGGCCAAACTTCCTACCAGCGTTACCGAAATGGTTTTTAATCTCGATCCCTCGGGCAAATACACTACCCGTCCCAGGTATTCGCCCACCCGGTTGGGCATGGACACGGAAAAAGTGACCCCCGAGAGTACGGCTTTGTAGGATTGAAAAAAACCAATAGGATGAACACCGGCTACGGAAAGCTGCCATTTCCAGGCTTCTAAGCCCCAGTTCACAAAAATGAGCAGCACGGCCACCATCAGATAAAGGATGTTGACCGATTGAAAGGAGCCTTTGATCTGCTGCCACGTAACTTCCAACTGCGGCTGATGCTTGATCTGGGTATAAATGGAAAAAGCCAGCCAGGCAAACAAAACAGGACCCAAAAAATAATTGGTAAAGATTTTAATATTTTTGTTCACCTGCATTGCAGTAAAAATAACCACCTCCTTGCAAAAGCCAGTGATAATATTAGGAATAGACCCGGGAACTTTGGTGATGGGCTACAGTGTGATTGAAGCCCGTTCCAACACCTTCTCGGTTAAAGAAATTGACGTACTGAAACTGGCTTCCACGCTGGACCACTACAAGCGGCTGCAAAAAATCCACCGCCGCATTAGCGAACTGGTAGATGCCTATTCCCCCAACGAATGCGCCATTGAAGCTCCGTTTTTTGGAAAAAATGTGCAAAGCATGCTCAAACTGGGGCGGGCCCAGGGTGTGGCCATTGCAGCGGCCATGGACAAAAACATTCCGGTTACCGAATACTCGCCCCGCAAGATCAAGCAGTCCATCACCGGCAGCGGAAACGCCAACAAAGAACAGGTATGGCAAATGCTGCAACGCTTAACGCTGCTGCCCGACAAACCCAAATATTTTGACGCCACCGATGCCCTGGCCGTAGCCATTTGTCATTATTTTGGCAGCAGGGTACCGGTTTCAAAATCAACCCACACCCTTAAAAAAACAAAGAAGGCCAGTTGGGAGAGCTTTTTAAAGGAAAACCCAAAGAGGGTTTTATAAATTCTCCAGGATCTTGCGCTGCACCCGTTTCAGATCTTCGTCTGAGGCCTTGGGTTTGGGTTGGGTAAAATTCAGATCATTGGGTCCATTGATGGGGATTAAATGCACGTGGGCATGCGGCACTTCCAGTCCCACCACGCTGATGCCGCAACGGTTGCAGGCAAACGATTTTTCAATGGCTTTTGCAATGGGACGGGCAAACAGCAGGATTTCGGAGAGCAGATCCTGCGGCAGATCGAACAAATTATCCACTTCGGCTTTGGGCACCACCAGCACATGGCCTTCTCTGAGCGGGAAAATATCCAGAAAGGCAAAAAACTTGTCGTTCTCTGCAATCTTGTAGCTCGGAATTTCACCGGCTATAATTTTGGAAAAGATGGTCATGGTCGTAAAAATTATGTTGAAGACCTAAAGCCAAAGTCAAAATTCAAAAGTAAAAAAAGGAGCTTGTAAATTGGCAAACGCTTTTTGACTTTTGAATTTTGACTTTGAAAAGTTTTAACGCCGGACTTAGGACTTAAATGCTGATGCCTTCCACTTTAAATTTAATGATGCCGGCCGGTGCGGTTACTTCAGCCACTTCGCCTACCTGTTTTCCCAAAAGACCTTTGCCAATGGGAGAGGTATAGGAGATTTTTCCCACTTTCAGATCGGCTTCTTTTTCACTGACTATTTGATACGTCACCTGCTTTTTGGTATTCAGGTTGGTGAGTTTTACTTTGGTTAAAACCGAAACCTTGCTGGTGTCGATCGTTGATTCGTCCACCACACGGGCCGTAGCCACTTGTCCCTCCAGAGCCGCAATCCGGGCCTCCAACAAACCTTGCGCCTCTTTTGCCGCATCGTATTCCGCGTTTTCCTTCAAATCGCCTTTTTCCCGGGCTTCGGCAATGGCCCTCGAAGCGGCAGGGCGTTCCACACTTTTTAAATGCTGCAACTCAGCCTTCATTTGTTCCAGCGTCTCTTTAGTCACGTATTGAATTCCACTCATAATAAATAGTTTAGAACATGAGAAAAAAATAGCAACGCCCCGTTTTACCGAAGCGTTGCATACATTGTTGTAAAGATAGTCAGAAATAAATATCTAAGAAAACATCTATGTGCTTTATTTGCTGTAAGCCGGGCTGTTGACGATAAACTTTTTCCAAATATCCTGACCGGCGAATTTCAGATTGACCATATAAGTTCCGGCCGTCCAGGCAGTAGCGTCCAGCTGCAAAATAGTAACGCCTTCCTGTAGCGTGAACTTATCCCGCTTTAACAGGGAGCCGGTAATTGTATATGCCGCAACCTCAACCGATTGCCTTTTTGCCGAAGGAACGGACAACTGCAGTACATCCGTAACCGGGTTGGGGAACAGGGTCACCTCGTTCTGATTTTGATTTAAATCAAGCCTCAGAACACCCGAATAAACCACCTGACCGGAGTTCATTTTAATTTGGAGGCGGTAATAAACCGTTCCGCTTTTCAGGCCCGTCAGGTTATCGGTAAAAGCATATCCCTTCTCCAGATCGGGCGGCACTGCGGCCACCTTACCCACGGTATAAAAATCCCTTCCGTTTTCACTGCGTTGAATTTCAAAATAAGCAGTTTCGGTATTGGCTTTGGTTGTCCAGTTGATCTGGGCCTGGCCGTATTTTACACTTCCCCTTAAAGCCACCGTTTTTTCTGCCATGGGCACACAACCGGCATCAAAAACAATCCGAACCGTATCGGAAGCCGAAACACTACAGCCATCGAGTAATTGTTGGGTAACGATATATGTTCCGGGCGCATTCACCGTAATGGCGGGCGCTGCCGGGTTGGTAACAATGTTGCCATCCGGTGTTGACCAGTTGTACACAGAACCCGAGTACGGATCGACAACACTTAATTCGCTGACCCCCATGGTACCGCAATAAAGCGGCACATCGGCCAGGGCCTTAACAGGCTTGGAGGTAAAAAAATCAAAGGGGCCAATAAAATCAGCCAAATTAGAAGTAAAGGAACCCGACTGCCTTGTTTTGACCAAGATCCTTCTAAAAGGCAGCCCGCAGGACCCGCCCCCCAGTATGGTCATCGGATC
>JAEVYV010000126.1 GCA_023392575.1 Bacteroidota bacterium
TCGATCACTACGAGGCGCTGCAGAATTGCTATAAAGAATTTTTTCCCGATGTTAAACAATTTGCAAAACAGCGCTTCGGAGAACTATTGGCCTGAGGCACTGCGTTATCGATTGGCGCCAAACAATATTTTTGCACCGAAAAATGCCCCGTGATGAAACAATTGTTCTCTGTGCTTTTGCTGCTCACCCTGTCTTATTCGGTTGTTGCACAATCCCAAGCTTCCGCCCGGTTCAAACTTCCGGTTTTAGACAAATCGCCCATGGACATGGCCTATTACCCGGCCAATTACCCGGTGCTGAAAATTCAGGACAAGGTGCCCGAACCCTTGTTGGCCAGAGTGATCTACAGCCGGCCCCAAAAAAACAACCGAACGGTGTTTGGCGATTTGATAGAATACAACACCATCTGGCGGTTGGGTGCCAATGAGGCAACGGAAATCGAATTTTTTAAAGAAGTAAAAATTGGTGGTAAGCGGCTGCCCAAGGGCCGTTACACCATGTATGCCATTCCCACGCCAACCCAGTGGACCATTATTTTTAACAAAGACACAGACATCTGGGGCGCCTTTAAATACGACGAAAAAAAAGACGCTTTGCGGACAATCGTCCCCGTGCAAACAGCAGCAGAGGCGGCAGAAGATTTCACCATGGGTTTCAACAAAGCGGCCCATGGCGCCGATCTGATCATTGCCTGGGACAACGTATCGGTAACGGTTCCCATCGTTTCCAAATAACCGAAATTCGGAGCGGTTGATTTTGGGTGGTGATGAATACTTTGGCTACCCAAGCGGCACCCAAGGCAGTTTCTTTACTTTGTTTGAAATAAATGGCCATGACCTGGGCACAAAACATTCTTTCCTTTTATAAAAACCTGAAGCCGCCGCAAGAGCTGCCAAACAGCATTAGCTGGTTGTATCCCCAACAACAGCAGGAAGTTCTTGATGTGGTGGAAAGCTTTTGCGGCAAGTTTTACAACGATCAAAGGGAGCGAACCCTGCTGATTGGCATTAACCCCGGCCGGCTGGGGGCCGGCGTAACCGGGGTAAATTTTACGGCGCCGCGCCAGCTTTCCCGGTATTGCGGCATCCCTCATTCTTTTAAAGATCAAACGGAACTTTCGGCAGAATTCATCTATGCGGTGATCGAAGCCTATGGCGGCGCACAAAAATTCTATTCCCATTTTTTCATGGGGTCGGTTTGTCCGCTGGGTTTTGTGCAAAACGGCAAAAACATCAATTACTACGACGATAAGATGCTGTTGCAAACGGTGGAACCATTCATCATTGCCAACCTGGAAAAACTGGTTTCCTTCCAGTCCAACCGGCACCGCTGTATCTGCATTGGCGGAGAAAAAAACTACAAATACCTCTCAAAGCTGAACCAAAAACACAAGTGGTTTGCCTCTATTGATACCCTGGCCCACCCCCGCTTTATCATGCAATACAAACGACCGCTGAAAGCGCATTTTGTACAACAATATTTGGATGTATTAAAAAAGAAACAATAGTTTTGCTCCCTCTTAAGCATCGCATATGAAGTTCTAATTGTCCTTGCGCATATTTCCCCGGCAGAAAGCCTCTGCTTCCTTTTCGATTCCTGATTCTTAAACTTCTATGCATGTCTTTTCAAATATCTTCCCCAAAACGATCCAGTTTGTTCTCACTCTTCATTGATTCGCTCAAAGGCGAACAACAGGATTACACCCAGGGCAGCCTGCGCAAAGCAGTGATCCTGCTGGCTGTTCCCATGATTTTGGAAATGGGAATGGAGAGTGTGTTTGCCATTGTGGATTTATTTTTTGTTGGCAAACTGGGCAAGCATGCCGTATCCACGGTGGGTCTTACCGAGTCGGTGCTGACCATTGTGTATTCCGTGGCCATTGGTATGAGCATGGCAGCTACGGCCATCGTGGCTCGAAGGGTGGGTGAAAAAAATCCGGACGGAGCGGCCCGGGCGGCCATGCAATCCATGATCGTGGGGGTTTCCCTTATTGTCCTTCTCAGTATAGCGGGGGTGGTGTTTGCCGCCGACATTTTGCGGTTGATGGGCGCTGAGGAAGAAACCCTGGAAATGGGCGTTCCCTACACCCGGATCATGATGGGCAGCAGTGTGATCATTATGTTGCTTTTTCTAATCAACGGAATTTTCCGGGGCGCCGGTAACGCTTCCATTGCCATGAAAAGCCTGGGACTGGCCAATTTATGCAATATCGTTTTGTGTCCGGTGCTGATCAATGGCCTGGGGCCTATACCGGCATTTGGACTGACCGGTGCGGCTTTGGCCACCACCATTGGTCGTGGGCTGGGTGTGGTCTACCAGCTTTACTACCTGTTCGGCGGCAAAAGCGTGGTGCGGCTTACCAGAGCTTCGTTCCGGGCGGAATGGGGTGTGATGCGCACTGTGGTGAACATTGCCTGGCCCGCTACCTTTCAATTCATCATTGCTTCCTGCAGCTGGATCTTTCTGGCCCAACTGGTGGCGCAAACCGGCCACAGTGCGGCTTCGGCGGGTTACCAAACGGCCTTGCGCATTGTTACCTTTTTTATTTTGCCGGCCTGGGGTGTCAGCAATGCCGCCGCTACCCTGGTGGGGCAAAACCTGGGCGCTCAAAATGCACTGCGGGCAGAGCAGGCTGTACTAAAAACCGCCAAGTACAACGCTGTGTTTATGGCTGTAGTGTCCTTTTTCTTTTTTGTGCTGGCAGATAGTATCGTTGCTTTGTTTGTGCAACAGCAGGACGTAAAGGACATTGCCATTACCGCCTTGCGCATCATCAGCTCTGGCTATATATTTTATGGCATTGGTATGGTCATGATCAATGCATTTAACGGAGCCGGCGATACCAAAACCCCAACTGTAATCAATGTGTTTTGCTTTTGGCTTTTTCAAATTCCTTTGGCCTATCTGCTGGCCCAGTATTTTGCCCTGGGGTCCACCGGTGTTTTTATCGCCATACCGGTAGCCGAAACCCTGATTACCATTACTGCGTTTGTTTTGTTTCGCAAGGGAAAATGGAAACGGGTGGTGGTATAGCCGGGGGCGTTCTTGGTGATGAATCCGCAAAGTGTATCAGTCAATCAAAAGCCTTTAGTAATTTCAGGGGATATTAGGGTTTGAGTCGTCATGAACAATAACAACACAATTGATACCAACCTGCTGAGACAGGTGTTTTTCATTGCCATCATTCTTTTTTTGGGCATTGTATTGTTTCGGGAACTGTGGTTTTTTCTCTCCGCCTTTTTGGGGGCGGTAACGTTTTACGTCATCATGCGGCAACGCATGTTTTATTTAACCGAAGTAAGGAGGTGGAAGGCCAGCACGGCGGCGTGGACGCTCATGCTGCTTTCCTTTTTCGTGATTTTGATGCCTATTGGTTTGTTGGGAAATATTCTTTATTCCAAAGCCAGTTATGTGGTAACCCATGCTTCGGAAATGATCAGTATGCTAAAGAACACAGCGGCGCAACTCAAAGAAAAGATCGGCTACCAACTCATCGACCCCAATGCCATTGAGCGACTGGGGCCTAAAATTGCCGAGTTGTTGCCAAAGGTTTTGGGCGTGACGGTCAATACCATTACCCTTATTGGCAGCATGTATTTTATACTCTACTTCATGCTGGTGAACGGAAGAAGAATGGAGCAGAACCTGTACGAGTACATTCCCTTAAAAGACGGTAATGTAGAGTTGCTGGGTAAAGAAGTACGAACCATGGTCATTTCCAATGTCATCGGTATTCCCCTCATTGCCCTGATCCAGGGCGTGGTGGGCGTGATTGGCTATCTGATCATTGGCATACCCGAACCGTTTTTGTGGTTTGCCGCCACCAGTATTGCGGCTATGATGCCGGTGGTGGGAGCCGGATTGATTTATGTGCCACTGACGATAATGATGTTTGTGCAGGGCCACACCGGAAAAGGAATTGCCATGGCGGTCTGGGGCTTTGGCTTTATTGGTTTGGTAGACAATCTGTTTCGTTTTTTGCTGGTAAAAAGGCTGGGGAATATTCATCCGCTGATTACCATTTTTGGGGTGATTGTGGGGGTGCAGTTGTTTGGCTTTATCGGACTCATCTTTGGTCCGCTACTGATTTCCATGTTCATACTTTTACTGCGCATTTATTCTTCTGAATTCATTGTTAAGAAACGGGTTATTAACAGAGTGAAATGAGCTTTAGTGGTTAACTCTTAGTAATTTTGTGGGCGTTCATTTACGTCGCAATTTTTTCCGAAAAAAATTTTAGGGTTCGCTTGCAAGTGTAGTAGAGGAACAATATTTTCACACTTGTGGCGTTCCAATAACCACGAAAAACCCCCAGGAAAGTGAGGAAAATTTATCTACCATTATCCATCGTATGTCTTCTTGCCACCTTTTTACTTTTCCCCGTAGTAAAGGCTGGTAGCAGCAAGCAAATAGCAAAGACGGAAACTGTTGAAGAAAATGCAGCGGCCCGGTCGGGCGCTGTTGTAGCCGAGGCTGTTGCCAAGGCCCTGTATGACAGCCTCAAACTTGATAAGTTGGGTTTAAGCAAGGAAGCCCTGCTGTATGCCTACAAAGGTCAACAAAAATTAGAGGAAGAGGGAATTGTTCAAAATCCCGACATCCTTACGGTTTGTGATTTCAGCCAGCCCTCCGATAAAAAAAGAATGTACATTCTGGATGTGAAGAACTACAAAGTGTTGCTGAACACTTATGTAGCACACGGGAAGAATTCCGGTCTGGAATATGCAAAACAATTTTCAAACCGGCCTGAATCTTTGCAAAGCAGCCTGGGCTTTTATGTAACCAAAGGCACTTATTTTGGCAAACATGGTTTGTCTTTAAAATTGGCCGGACAGGAAAGAGGGTTCAACGATAAGGCAGAAGCCCGGGCTGTGGTGGTGCACGGCGCCAATTATATTGGTGACAACCGTTTAGGCGCCCCCTACATGGGCAGAAGTTTTGGATGCCCTGCTGTGCCGCAAAAGCTGGCTTCTAAAGTGATCAATACAATCAAAGACGGAACTACCTTGTTTATTTACCACCCATCGCAGCAGTATCTGCATGGATCAACAATATTAAACGGCTGATTTGGACGCAAACAAGGATGGATGACAAAAAGCCCCAACCGTACCCTATGGTTGGGCTTTTTATTTATAGTTGTTTGAACCGTTGTGAGGATCTACTGAAAACAGGTTTAAGCAACAAAAAAATAAGCAATGAGCTGTGCGGCAACGCCTGTAAACAAACCGGCGTACACTTCAACGGGATAGTGGTCTGCGGTCAGCAGCCGGGCCGTACAAACGGCTCCGCCAATCAATAAACCCAGGGAAATATAGGGGCCAAAATTAGCGCTGGAGGTCAGACCCAAAAGAACCAGCAGGGTCATAACCACACCGGCGGAAATGGCATGCATGCTTATTTTCATATAGCTGTTCAAAATCAAGCCGATACTTGAAGCCAGGAAAACCGCCAGGCTAAACATAACGATCTCTTTGGGGAAAGCTTGGTTTTTAAACACATACCACACCCAGAAATAAAAAATACCGGCAGCCACATAAGGGATGATGCGGTCTTTTTGGGTTTTTAAATAAATGGATTGAATAAAACCCAGGCCCTTGGCGATCAAAAGAGTAACCAGGGGCAATACCGTGTAATTAACCGTAAAGCTGATGAGCAATTTGGTCCTGTCCCAGTCGGCCAGTTGCGGAAAGAGCCGAACCACGTAAATAAAAAACCAGCCCACATAAACCGGCACAAAAAGCGGATGAAAAACATAGGAAACCACTTTGGCGGCTATGCGTAAAAGGGGGTGAAAAGAAACTTTATCTTCCCCGACTTCGGTTACCATCATGCTGCAAACATATTTCTTAAAGACGAATGGCCCATCACGGTGGGCCATTTTAAGTTTTTCTTGAACGAGGACCGGCGGGCACCGGTCAAAGTTCTTTTCTCAGCCTTGCCACCGGAATGTTTAGCTGCTCGCGGTATTTGGCCACGGTGCGGCGGGCAATGTTGTAGCCCTTTTCCTGCAACAGTTCGGTCAGCCGTTCGTCGCTCAGCGGTTTTTTCTTGCTTTCGTTTTCAATCAGGTCGCTGAGGATCTTTTTCACCTCTCGGGTAGAAACCTCTTCGCCGGTATCGGTGGTCAGCGATTCGCTAAAGAAAAATTTTAGGCGATAGGTGCCAAACTCGGTTTGCACAAACTTGCTGTTGGCCACACGGCTTACGGTAGAAATATCAAGACCGGTTTTTTCCGCAATGTCTTTTAGGATCATGGGTTTCAGCGTGGTCTCATCGCCGGTTAAAAAGAACTCGTGCTGGGGGTTCATGATGGCCGTCATGGTGCTGAGCAGGGTGTGCTGCCGTTGCTTGATGGCATCAATAAACCATTTGGCGGCATCAATTTTTTGTTTGATGAACAGGACGGCTTCTTTTTGGCGGCGGTCTTTTTTGGAGCCCCGGTCGTATTCCTTCAGCATATCGCGGTAGCCCTCGCTGATGCGTAACTCCGGTGCGTTTTTGGAGTTAAGGGTCAGTTCCAGCTTGCCGCCGTTGTTGGTAATAAAAAAATCGGGCACCACATAGCTTTCGGCCTTGTTTACCTCACCCACATTGCCGCCCGGTTTGGGGTTTAGCCGGGTGATCTGCATCATCACTTCGCGGAGCTCTTCGTCGTTCAGGTTTAAGCCCCGTTGTATTTTCTCGTAATGCTTTTTGGTGAATTCGTCGAAGTACTTGGTTAGGGCCATAATGGCCGTGTCTACGTTCTTTCCCTCTTCTTTTTGGCGCACCAGCTGCAGCAGCAGACACTCTTGCAAATTTCTTGCGCCCACTCCCGGTGGATCAAACTGCTGAATGCATTTGATCAGTCCCTCCACCTCTTCTTCCGTGGTGTTGATGTTTTGCCGAAAGGCCAGGTCGTCCACAATTGCGGAGGTTTCGCGGCGCAGATAGCCATCTTCGTCAATGCTGCCAATGATTTGTTCGGCAATTTTAAAGCCCTTTTCATCCAGCTTCAGCATGCCCAGCTGATTTTCCAACACCTCATAAAAACTGGTTTCCACCTTATAGGGCATGGTGGTTTTTTCTTCCTGATCGCCGTAATTATCGTCCCGTAATTTATAGTCGGCTATATCGTCGTCTCCCTCATGCACATAATCCGAAATATCAATGTTTTCGTAATCTTCGTTGCTTGACTCTTCTTCGTAATCATTGTCACTGGTATCGGCAAATTCATCCTTGGTTTCTTCAAAGCTATCATCGTGGGCATCGTCGGAAAGTTCCAGTGCCGGGTTTTCTTCCAATTCTTCTTTGATGCGTTCGTCCAGTATGGCAGTAGGAACCTGCAGCAGTTTCATAAGCTGAATCTGCTGGGGAGAGAGTTTTTGTAAAAGTTTCTGCTGTAAACTTTGGCTTAGGCTCATTACTAGTTTCGTCTGTGGCAAGACTTATTCCGCCAAAAGCGAAAGAAATTTGCCGGGTTCACAAAAATCGAGCCGTAAATTTACTGCAAATCCTAATCCATGGACCGCCGGGCTCTGGTTTTCTTTGCCGGGTGGATGTTAAATTCTGCAAAAGCCCTGTCCCAGCTCAATTTGCGGGCTTCGGCGGAGCGGCATTGATAAAAAATGGCCATTCGGATTTTGCCGCAAAAATTCTACAATCTCCTTTGTTTTTTCTGTAAAAAAGAAAAACAGATTCAAAAACATACATCCCTGCCCTTGGCTTGGTGCTAAAGGAGCAGGGATGTTATTGAAAAAGAAAGGACCGGTTTTGCTAATTACTAACAGCGCAAAGTCCTTTTTTAGATTTTTTTCAGGTTTTTCTGCAAGACCTCTTTTATAGTGGCTGCTATTTTTTCACCTTTTTCTTTTACCTGCTCCTCGCTCCACAGCAGGCTGATGGAAGTGGAGATGCACCGGCTCAGAATGCCATCGCTTGCCGAAAAATCCTGTTGGGCTAACTGGAAAAGGGCCGCTCGTTGATCTTCGTGCAGGCGGTTCAGGGAAACGGCATTTTTTAAATGCTCCCATTTGCGGATATAGTGCCAGTTGTTGTCGTACCAGTAAAAATTGCCGGCCAAAATGCCCTGGGCTTTCAACTCCGTCACCACGCTTCGGGTTAGTTCTTCCGAGGGAAGAAACCAGCTCAGGAAGGTGCAACTGTCGCCCTGTGGATCGGGGATTTGGCGGAAAGTAATTTCCGGAACCTGGGAGAGGATGTTTTTTAAGATCGAGTGGTTTTTTTTCTGGATGGCCAGAAATTCATCCACCCGCCGAATTTGGGCCAGCCCCACCGCTGCGTGGAGTTCGGAGATCCGGAAGTTGTACCCCAGGAAGGGATGCAGGTCGGCACCGCGGTCCACTCCCTTGTGGTCATGGCCGTGATCGGAATATCCATCGCATTTAACATAGACGTCTTCGTTGTTGGTCAGCACCACCCCGCCTTCGCCGCAGGTCATGGTCTTTACAAAATCAAAAGAAAAGGTGCCCGCATCGCCAATGGTTCCCAGGCTTTTGCCCTTGTAGCTGGCGCCAATGCTTTGGCAGGCGTCTTCCAGCAAAAGCAGTTGGTATTCTTTACAGATAGTTTGCAGGGCGTCCATATCGGCCATGCTGCCGCACATGTGCACCGGCATAATGCATTTTGTTTTGGGGGTAATGGCTTTGCGCACGGCCTGGGGGTTCAGGGTCAGCGTTTCGTCCACATCCACCAGCACCGGCACAGCCCCCACACTCAAGACCGCCTCAAAGCTGGCCACAAACGTAAAGGAGGGCATGATCACCTCATCTCCCGAGCCCACGCCCAAGGCCGCCAGGGCCGTGGTTAAAGCGGCGGTGCCACTGGACAACAACTGGGCATACCGGCTTCCAAAACGGGTGCAAATGGCCTGTTCCAGTTCCCTGGCTTTCCAAATACCTTTTCTGGGACCATCAAATCCATAGCGCATCAGGATTCCTGTTTCCAATACATCATTTACTTCTTTGCGTTCGGCGTCGCTCCACAATTCAAAACCGGGCATAGTGAATTTGTTTAGTGATTTTTCAATGCAGGCAAAGGTAAACAGCATCTTCATATGGCTCCGTCCAAAAATTACGTAGTACTACTGATTTTGCTTTTTCGGTATTTGTCTCTATAAATCGGCTGTTTGGGCCAAATACTTTTGCGCCTCATTCAAACAAACCCTTACATATGTTTATTCGATCCTTGCGGTTATGTATGCTGTTGAGCGCTGCCATAACCTTCATTGCAAGCATTTTCCCTTCTTGTTACGACCCCATGTATGTTGCAGAAGAGTTTAATCCCGTCATCCTTGCGTTTTCTCCCGACCGGGGCGCCGAGGGTTCCACGGTGATCATTACAGGAAAAAACTTCTCTCCTGTGAAAGAGCAAAATGCTGTAAAATTCAATGGCCTGGCAGCAACGGTGGTTTCCGGCTCTGCCACGGAACTGGCGGTGCTGGTACCGACCGGTGTGGCTACAGGAAAAATTACGGTTACGGTCAGAAATCAAACCGCTGTGTCGGCATCGGATTTTGTGGTGGATGTGCAGGCCCCGGTGGTTACTTCCTTTACGCCGGATTGGGGAACAGAAGGCACTTCTGTGGAAATAACCGGCAACAACTTTGCTGCCGGCAGCAAAGTGTTTTTTGGCGCTCTGGAAGCCAGTCCGGTAACCGTGGTAAGCAGTACAAAACTTATGGTAAAACTGCCGGCCGGGGCCATTACTTCCAATATCAAAGTTGTCAGCAATAATAAAGAAGCGGTAAGCGCCACAAAGTTCTATGTGCAACCGGTCCTCACTTCGTTTGCACCTGAAAAAGCCAAACAAGGCGAAGTGCTAACGATTACCGGACTCAATTTCAGCGAGGTTGTAAACGAAAACACGGTGCGCTTTGGCGCCACGGCCATTGCGGCTGCTGATGTTATGGAAGCCACGCCTACCAGTTTGAAAGTAAAAGTGCCGGCCGAAGCCTTTAATACCAAAATTTCGGTAGAGGTAAAAGGCATGAAGGCGGAAAGTACACAAAGCTTTATGATCCTGCCCACAGCCACAGGATATAGCCCCACCAGCGGCAGTTCGGGCACACTGGTGACGCTTACCGGCAGCAACATGGCCCTGGATGCCGAAATCTATATTGGAAGTGTAAAGGTCAGCGACTTTCAACCCAACCGGACTACCGGTAAAATAGAATTTAAGGTGCCGGCTCTTGCAACCGCAGGAAAGATCATCATCAAACAGGCTGGGGTGGATACGGAGTTTGGCGAATTTGGCATTTCCAACATATGGCAAAAGATAACCGAATACCCTACCGGCAACGTGCCGCGGTTTGAAGTAGCCCGGGGCGTGACTTTTATCAACAATAACAAAGTGTATTATGGATATGGTTACACCAGCACGACTACCCTAACCTATACCAACGAACTGGCGGCTTTTGACCTGAGCACCTTTGCCAAAACAGTGGTTCACCCCCATGATGCGGCAGCTACAGATCGGCCCCAGCCAAAGCTGATTTCGGTTTCCAGTTACGTGGTGCTGAACGACAAGCTGTACCTGCTGGGTGGGGTAACCAAACAGGGCTGGGAC
>JAEVYV010000257.1 GCA_023392575.1 Bacteroidota bacterium
GAAAACCCAAGCGGGCCGATATTTACTGGCTGGTGCACGTGGACACCCTGGACGATCCCTATACCATGGAATACAAAGTCGACCACATCATTCCCAACGACATCATCCGGGTGGAGTTTCGGCTGGGCTTCCGGATAGAGCCCCGCATCAACCTAATGTTCCGCAAGGTGGTGGAAGATTTGGTTGCCAACCGGGAAGTCAACATTACCAGCCGCTACGAAAGCCTGGAACGCAGCAACGTGGTGGGTGATTTTTCTTTTGTGGTGATGGAAAAATACCTGAGCCAGGATAACGACCTGCCCTTTTTGGAAAGGATCATTATGAAGTTTCATTTTTGGCTAAAAGACATCAGCCTTTCCGAGGAAAGGGGCTTTGGCTTGGACCCCAGCAATGTAACGGTTGAAAAGTTCCCGCTGATTGTGGCGCCGGTAACCAACCTGCGGCTGAAAAGAATAGAAAATTAATTTGTAGCGGATAGTGTTTAATTTACCGTCCAAAGCTTTTTCTTGCCTCCTGTTTTTTACTATATCGTAGGCTGCCTTTTTCTATTGTCGGTGGCAGTGTACTTTCTGCAGGATTATTTCATTTTCAAGCCCGAAAAGCTGTCTGCCAATTTCCAGTTCCGGTACGACATTCCCTTTAAAGAGCTAAACTTTGATGTGGACGAAGGCGTACGAATTAATGGACTGCATTTTTACCGCGAAAACCCTCATGGCCTGATCCTGTATTTTCACGGCAATACCAGAAGCATAAAAGGCTGGGCCAAATACGCCAGGGATTTTTACCGCTACGGGTACGACGTGGTATTGGTGGACTACCGCGGCTTTGGCAAGAGCACGGGCAAACGAAGCGAAAAGGAAATGCTGGAAGACGTGCAATACATTTATGCCGCGCTGGCCAAAGAACACCCCGAACACCACCTGATTGTTTACGGCAGAAGCCTGGGCAGCGGATTTGCCGCCAAACTGGCCTGCGACAATAAGCCCCGTTACCTGATTTTGGATTCGCCGTACTACAATTTCACAAAGTTGATCCAGCGCTTTCTTCCGGTTTTGCCCCTGAAATATGTGTTGCGTTATCATTTGCGAACCGACAAATGGATCCGTAAGGTCAATTGCCCGGTCTACATCATCCACGGCACTCGCGATTGGCTCATTCCCATCAGGCACAGCGAGGAGCTGCAAAAACTCAACCCGCGAAAAATCACCTTGATCCGCATACGGGGTGGTGGCCACAATAACCTTCCCAAATTTGACGAGTACCACAATTTCATCCGGGACATCTTAAAATATTAAAGCCAGTCATGCCGGTGCCGAAGCCGTATAGGCCTTGGGCGTTTGCATACCCGGCCAGCTTGTGTTATCTTGCGGCGCAAAATTGATGGTGCATCCGTTTGTGTTAACAATCCTGTAAATAACATTTCATAAGTAACCATTATCCTTTGTTTTGACTCATAGGAATAAAACCAGAGACCATGACTAAATTTTACTTGCTTTCCCTTGCTGCTTCCCTCTACCTTTTTGGCTGCAAATCGGCCAGCAAATCATACCAAAAAGGCGATTATGCCGACGCCATTGAACTGGGTGTGAAAAAGCTGCAAAAAGACCCCTACGATGGAGAAACCAAAGACATCATCCAAAGCTCCTACAACTACGCAGTAACCGAAAGAGAAAACCAGATCCGTATATTGTCCAACAGCAAGGATGATGACCGCTATGCGAAAATTTATAAGGAGTACCTCCACCTGCAGGACCTCTACCAAACCATTCATGCCTATCCGGTACCGGCACGGCTGATCAAGACAAAGGATTATTCGGAATACGTACAAACCTACCGTGAGAAAGCCGCCGATGCGCATATTGACCGGGCCGATATGTGGGCCAAAGAAGGCACCAAAACCGCCTACCGCGAAGCCTACACCGAACTGAATAAAGCGCTGCGCTACCGCCCCAACGACATTGGGTTGAAGAGGAGAACCGACTCGGTTTACCTGGAAGCCCTGACCAAAGTGTTGGTGGTACCCATGCAAAACAGCGGGTATCAGTACACCAGCTCCCAGCAAATACAAAACTTCCAAAACGAGATCCTGCGTACGCTGGCCAACAACATGAACAGCAGTTTTGTAAAGTTTTATTCGGAGTGGGAAGCCCGCAACAAAGACATTAAGCCCGACCAGGTTCTGGAACTGAATTTGAGCCGCATAGCCATTGGCCAGCCCTACGAAAACAAAAACTCAAGAGAGGTTTCCAAAGAAGTGGTGGTGAAAGAAACCGTATACAAACCCGATTCGGTGATCAAACAATACGGAACCGTTCGGGCCAAGATCACCACTACGCAGCGCACCCTGGTTTCGGAAGGCGATCTGGTCATCACCATCAAAGACCCCAAGGGAAGCCTGGTGTGGAACGACCGGTTTACCGGCGAGCACCGCTGGAAAACCGAGTTTTCTACCTATACCGGTGATGAAAGGGCCCTGAGCGATAAAGACAAATCTACCCTGAGCAACAACGAACCCAGCATGCCGACCCAGGAGCAGATCATGAACGAATTGTTCAAGCAAATACAAAACGATCTTTCCGGCCGGCTGCGGAATTATTACGGCCGCTATTAAGCGCTACCCTTGTTTCGGCTTTGAATATCTAGTTTCATGAATCCTGCCTTTGCAGGATTCTTTTTTATTGTTGAAATTTGAAACAATGAATCCCAAATGGAAAAAGCGCATCCGGACCACTGCAAAGATCACCCTCCTCGTTTACCTAGCCCTGGGTGCGATCCTGTTTCTCATTCAAGACCTGTTGTTGTTCCACCCCCGGCCCCTGCCCCCCAACCACCGG
>JAEVYV010000307.1 GCA_023392575.1 Bacteroidota bacterium
CAATTACAGCGCCGTTATAATTTGGAAGACCGCAGCGATTGCGCCGCGGGAAGCTGAATGGTAAACCTCGTTAGCTGGCCCGGTTCGGAGCTTACTTCAATAAAACCCTTGTGCAATTATATGATTCGTTTTGTCAGCGGAAGACCCAGGCCAAAGCCCCGGACGTTGCGGTTTTCTTTCATCCGGTAAAAAGGCTGAAAGATATTACTGAGTTCCTGGCGGGGAATGCCGGCACCCGTGTTTTCTATAGTGATCACCAGGCAGCCTTCCCCGGCCCCAAGGTTTACCACAGCCCGGTGGTCAAAAGAATATTTGCAAGCATTGACCACAATGTTTTTAATCGCAGTAAGCAGGAGGGCTTCGTTCCCAAACACCAGCAGCTTTTCTTCTTCTTCGGGCAGTTGGTCAAACTGGATCAGCACAGAAAACGACGGATCGGTTTTGGCCACTTCCGAGGGCAGGCGCAAAAGAATCTCGTCGAGCCGGATCAGGTCAATTTCCAGCCCGCCGGGGTTGCCCGATGCCTTGGCAAACTCCAGCAGGGTTTGGGTTAGCTTGTTCATGTGCCGCACATCCTGGTAAACCGATTGCATCACCCGGGCATATTCTTCCGAACTCCGTTTGCGCTGCAGGGTGATCTCCAACTGACTGGAAATGGAGGTCAGGGGTGTGGACAGTTCGTGCGAAGCATTGGAAATAAACCGGCGTTGCAGTTCAAAACTTTCCTGCAAGCGGTTCAACAGATCGTTTACCGTATGCGACAACTGGTACCATTCGTCCCGGGTCTTTCCTGTTTGAATGCGGCGTGTCAGGTTTTGGGCCGAAATCTCGGCTACATCTTCGCTGATCTTTTTTATGGGCCGCAGCAGCCGCCCCGAAAAAAGATAACCGCCCACCAGGATGAAAATATTGCCCACCAAAAAGCTCAGGATCAGGATTTTGAGCAGGTTGCTCAAATTTTCCTTGGCTTCGGCATCTTCAGCCGCAATAACCATTACAATCCTGCTGTTGTTATGCGTGTAATAATAGGCAATTGCTTCTTTTTTGTCTGTTTTAAAATAATAGCTGCCGTTTTCCCGGGCCAGGTTTAGTATTTCCTGGTCAACCGACAGGGTGTCGTTCGGAACATCGCTGTATTCATATAAATTCCGGTTGCGGGAGTCGTAGGCTTGAGCGGTTTTTCTTTTCAGTGAAATGGTCGTGGACGAGTCAATCAGGTTGATCAGTTTTTCATCAAAAATTTCTCTTTGACTTAACAGCCTGGCAGTAGTGATGGCCCGGTTGGTAAGCCGGGATTTGATATTGGTAAGCCGCTGCTGGTACGAAAAATAATAAATGCTACCGCACACCACGCTTAAGATAACAAAAGCCAGCAAGGAAAAAAGAAAGGTGATGCGAAGGCGTACCGGCATGATTTACAGGTCTTTATTTGGTTGGGTTCATTTAAGGGGTACAATTTAAAGCTTCGGCGCCACCGGAACAACTTCGGCCCTGGTTTGGGGCCCCAGGGAACGGGTAAGTTCTAATCACATTCTAATGCCCTATGTTGAATTGTTGCGTTTAAATTTTCAAAATTTGAAGTGGTAAATACCTCATACTTAAGTTCATTGGTACCCCAGTGAACGAGAAGGCCCTGTTTTTACAGGGCTTTTTGCTTTTCCTTAGAGGGGATCTCTTTTAACAAGTTGTTTACGTGCAAATCACGGTTTAAAATGGGTGATTTCACGGTTTTTTAATCTTGGGCTCCGTTCTACTTTCGCAGCAGGTTTTTCATAGGATATTGGATTTTTTGCGGGGCTGAATATCTATTCCGGCCCCTTTATTTAACTCATTTACAGAGAAACACCCAAATAATATCCGGCGGCCTGTAACCTATAAATGCGTTATGCGTCTTAATTGATAAGTAATGATCAACCCTAAACGATTTATGAAACAAGCATCTTTTTTAAAAGAATATTCCTCAATAATTTTTTTCCTGGTAAACCTGCTGGTATTCTTTCTGATCCTCCTTTTTATGGCCTAAGGCATCATCGCTGCCGGCATTTCCAAAATGCAGCAAATACTCCAAGCACCTTATTGCAGGCTCCAAACCTTGGTGATCTTATAGGTTTGATTGTTTGACAACGTAAGATCGGTTTCGGTTTTGAACGTGTTGGACGTGAGGTGTGTGATCTTTTCATACAGAGCGGCCGTGCCATCGGGCATGCAAACCAGGGTGGTAGCGCCATCCAGGCGCCAGGTGCCGGCTTTGGTATCGGTGCAGGTTAGTTGATAAGTGCCGGTGTAGTTGCTGTTGAACTGGTAGCGGTTATCTTTTTGACATGCCGACCAGGTGCTGTAGATGTCTTTTTCACTGCTTCCGTTGCCATCCCAGTCGTGGGCTTTGTCGGAGGAAATGCCCGTGATCTTCCAGGTTCCAATCAGTTGCGCCACCGAATAGCCCTGAGGCAGGTTGTTGGCTTCCACTTCTGCTTTATAGCAGGAAGCCAGGCAACATAAGAGCAGCGATAAAAAAAAGCGGAAACCTGTCATAAGCAATAATAATTTACAAATAATCTTTCATACAGCCGCCGGAATCAAAATAAAATCCTCTGCTTAATTTAGCGCCGCTGACGCCAGCAAAAAAATGGCATTGGTGTTGCATGAATTGGATCAGCGTATTGATGAACTTTAAATTTTCAAAGGATGAAAAAATACATTTTAGTCAGTTGTTTGGCAGCATCGGCACTTATTTTTCATAATTGTGCCCGTAACCCGGTTACGGGTAAGCGTCAGGTGGTGCTGATGTCCGAGCAACAGGAGATTGCCATGGGCAAAGAAGCCGACCCGCAGATCATTGCCCAATTCGGGCTTTACGAAGATTCGGCCCTTCAGCGTTTTATCAGGGAAAAGGGAAAGGAAATGGCCGCCATTTCGCACCGCCCCAATCTGGAGTATCAATTCAGGATCGTGAATTCCGATGTGGTGAACGCCTTTGCGGTTCCCGGCGGGTACGTTTATTTCACCCGGGGCATTATGGCACACTTCAACAACGAAGCCGAATTTGCCGGCGTTTTGGGGCACGAAATCGGCCACATCACGGCCCGCCATTCCGTGGCGCAGCAACGCAACCAGCTTTTGGGGCAACTGGGCATTATTGCCGGGATGGTCATTAATCCCGACCTGGCTCAGTTTGCCGATGTGGCTTCGCAGGGTTTAGGGCTTTTGTTGTTGAAATATGGCCGGGATGACGAACGCCAGTCGGATGAACTGGGGGTGGAGTATTCTTCGAAAATTGGCTACGACGCACACCAAATGGCCCATTTTTTTACCACGCTTGAAAGACAGGGGCAGGCCGCCGGTGCCGCCGAATTGCCTACATTCCTGTCCAGCCACCCCAACCCCGGTGAAAGAAATGTGACGGTAGAAAAGCTGGCAACCGAATGGCAGCAAAAACTAAATCTTTCCAAGGCGCAGATCAACCGGGACAGTTACCTTAAAAGGATTGAAGGGCTGGTTTATGGAGAAGATCCCAGAGAAGGTTATTTGGAAAACAATGTTTTCTATCATCCGGTCTTGCGTTTTCAGGTCCCCATACCCGCTAACTGGAACTACCAAAATACCCCGCAGCAGGTGCAACTGGCGTCAAAGGACGGGAAGGCCCTGCTGTTGCTGACGCTGGCACAGGGCAATTCCTTGCAGGATGCCGCCAATGCCGTGTTGCAGCAATACAAATTGCAGACGGTTGAGTCCAGGCAAACTTCAGTAAATGGCCTGAATGCCCTGACGCTGGTGGCCGATCAACCGCAACAACAAGGCGCCTCCTTGCGCACCTTGTCTTACCTCATTCAATACGGCGGCTCTATTTATCATTTAATTGGCGTATCCTCCCTTAACGACTTTAACGCCTATGTGAATTTGTTTACCAGCACCATGCAGGGTTTTAGGCAGCTTACCGATGCTGCAAAGCTGAATAAAAAACCCGAGCGCATCCGCATTAAAACGGTTACGCAAACCGGAACCTTGCAACAGGCTTTCCGCCAGTTCAATGTGTCGGACAAACGCATGGAGGAACTGGCCATATTAAACGGCATGAAACTGACCGACAATGTAACGCAGGGAAGTTTGATCAAGATCGTGGGCCAATAGGGCTGCGAAACCTTCACTGAGGCAGATGAAGAAACAGAAGAAAAGGGGCAATGCCTCTTTTCTTTTTTTGTTAAGAAATTAAACCAAAAGTGTTGCCGGAAACCGGATGTAGAAAGATGCTCCTTCGCTTGGTTTGGACCGGGCAGAAATCTGCCCCTGGTGCAGCTCCACAATTTTTTTACAAAGTGCCAGCCCGATTCCATTGCCTTCGTACAGGGCCCGTTCGTTTAACCGTTGAAAAAGGTTAAAAATGCTTTCGGAATATTTTTCTTCAAAACCTATTCCGTTGTCGCTGACGATGATTTCAAAAAAAGGTTGATCGTTCTGATAAACAAAATCTTTACTAACGGTTATGGTAATGACCGGCGGGGTTTCGGGGTTGGAGAATTTCAAGGCGTTCTGTATCAGGTTATAAAACAGGCGATTGAGCTGGGAGGAAATTCCTTTTATCGCCGGCAGTAAATCGCAAATGATGTGAGCGTTTTTGTTGCTGATCATCAGCTCCAGATCAGATTTTACATCTTCTATCACCTGGTTCAGGTCTACTTCAACAAACTGGTTGTGGCTTTTGGTAACCCGGCTATAATCCAGCAAATCCTGAACAATGCTGCTCATTCGAATGGTCGACTCATTGATCTTGGTTAGATATTTTCGGCCTTGCTCGTCCAGTTGCTGCTGGTTCCTTTCCAAAAGCATGTTCGAAAACACCTGGATTTTTCTTAAAGGTTCCTGCAGGTCATGGCTGGCGGCATAAGCAAACTGTTCCAGTTGATCGTTAAAATGTTGCAAAAGCTGATTGGCTTCCTTGGTTTGCTTGTGTTCGGTTATGTCTACCAGCATGTTTACGGCTCCCATCAAATTGCCGTTTTCATCAATAATGGGATCGGGATGAGGCAATACGTTACGCCGGGTGCCGTCAGGTCTTTCTATAACAATTTCCCAACCCCGCACCGGCCGGCCCTCTTTAAGTGTAACCGCCATAGGACAATCGTTCAGGGGAACAGGCGTGCCGTCAACCTCAAAAATCTTCCAGGAGCCGCACCAAAGGTCTTCACCAAGTTTTGGTTCCCGGCCCCAAAGCTCAACAGCTGCTTTATTATAAAAAATTACAAAACCTTCGGTGTCGCAGGTATAAATAGCAACAGGCAAAAGCTGGATCAGTTGCTGATAGTAGTACTCGTTTTTGGGCAGGCCGCGGCCGTTAAAAAAGGGAGCTACCACCGATGATTTCATTGAGGTTTCTTGCACGGAAAGCGGTTTGGGTGAAAGAGGGGAAAATACAAATATCAAGCCTATAAGCTTTGGAAAAAGCCTAAAATCTGAAAGCGTTTCCGGGCCGGCTTGTTGGAAGAGAAGACCGTGGGGTTAGATAGAGGAAAAAAAATCAGTTCCCGCAACTGCTCGGTTCGGTAATATCTTGCTTTAGCTGGCGCCGGTGCATCGGTTAAGTTAATCGGAATCTGATTTACCAGCCTGCCGTTTTAAACGGATGCAGGCTAGTCCATTAAAGTCAGCACATTGATTTTTTGAAGATAGGGTTCTAATTGGTCCAGATCGTCAAAGCTTTGAAGAAGGGTTGCTTTTTGTGATCTGCGTTCGTAAGCTACCTCCACGTAAAAACCATCAATCTGGAAAAGCAGTATGTCCTGGTCTGTCGACTTTCTTTGAGACAAAAAAACTCCGTGGTGTTTGACTATGAGTTGTTGGACATATTTAGAGCGGGAGCGGAATTCGTTTAACGTCATAAGCTTTTTCAATCATGCTTTCAAACCAAATGCCCGGCACGATCACGTGCGCCCATAAACGTGTGGGTCGGTGAAAACACCAGAAGGTGGGCTGCAGGGTGTGCAAAACGAACAAGTTTGTCTACATTTTATTGATGCATAGTAGCAATAACAGCCGTAGAACAAAAAAATGGCCACCCCTTCAACCTGACTTGTTCCATAATCAGTTTTTGTAAGCTAGCTGCTGGATTTTCTTTTGCTGCCTGTTCCCTGTTTTTTTGCCTGCCGACGCTTTCCCTCTTTTTTGCCCAGCCAGGATTGAACCTTGTTTACCGTTTTGTCCCACCATCCGTGCTCATAGCCTCCCTGACTGGCATTGCCATGGTTTTGGGTGTCGCCGCCGTAGATATTGCTATCTGTTTTTTCTGCCTGTCCGCTCCGGGAAGCAGCCGGTCTTTCCATACCGCTGTTTCGAATCCTTTCCTGCCCGCCCTGTACACGATCTTCCGATTGCCGCACCGCACCCGAAAGTTTTTCTGTGGTCTTTCCCTTAGTTTTTCCTTTGGTTTGAGCGGTTGCATCCTTTTTTGCAGGACCCCGCTGTTTTTCTGCCATAAAAAGAGATTTAATTACGAACACTGGCGCAAAATCATTGCCATAAACATTGTTCCTGGTGAAAGAAAAATTCTAAACCAGGGACGAACCGAAGAGCTTCTACACTTTGAGAAATTGCCGCTATTGCTTTATGGAGTGTTGGTAGCGTAGCACCTGAATTTTAAGTGGTGGCAGAAAAAAGGCGGGTTGGTCCTGTTGAGTTTCGTAGGGTTTAAAGGCGTTGGCGGCAAAGTCAGCTGGCCTGGGCAACCCACAAATTTTCATTGGTTTATCTGCCTTGCATCCTTCTTGATAAAAGCGTTTAAATTAATTTTCTCCAACAACAGTTTTGGAGTTTTAGATGAGCATGGTTTTAATAATTTTTTAAAAGGCTTTGGTATCATTTTTAATAAAAGAGGTAGCAGTTTATTTTGGCAAGCCACGGTCTGATGAATTAAATAAGTGAGCAAAGCCTGGAGAAAGGCACAAAGACACACTTGAGACGCTGGTTCGGACCACCCTTTAGCATCGGTATCTGTTGGTTTAAACCAGCGGGGAAAGTGTTTTTCAAAAAAAGTATAGATAACTGCTGCTATTTTTTTACCGTATCAATTAAAACTCTTAACTTATTGTAAAATAAAGGTAGTCACATCTTTATCCTTTAAATGGCTGATTTTGGTGAAAGCTATCGGTGCGGCTTGTTATCAACCCTGTGCACGGCCATTAGGTTTTCCGCATGCTTGAAACAGCATTAATCCCTGCCCCTCACCCTTGGCAATCATTGTTAGAAACAAGTTCTTAAAACCTTACTAAAACGAATTGATTTGCAAGAAGTAATGCTACAAACTGCTTCCTGCGCTAACGAACGCAAAGGAAGGGTGGTTGAGGTATTTGCCGGGTCCCTGATTTACCGCTTATGTGGAGATTGGCAATGGGATCTTCACAGCAATGCGGTTTTTTGCAGCGATGTCATGTTTTCACTCTCCCGGGAGTTTGAAGGCACCAAGGGAATCATTCACCCCGATGATTTGACTGCCTTAAAACTAAGGCTGGTGGCGGCGGTTAAGGACCAGGCGTATGATTTTCAGTTCCGGATAATTACTACCTACGGCGAGGTAAGGGAACTGCAGGGGCGTGAGATTTACCTGGTTGATGTGGAAGCGGAAAACCACACGGTGACCGATCTGTCTTTTGGCGAGCTGCAACTCTTTGAAATAAAAAAAACACTGGAGCACTACCAGCTCCGGAGGGAGGCTTATGAAAGCGCCGATAAAATGAACAGTACAGGGGTTTGGTATTTTAATGCCGTAACGGGGGCCGTCTGGTTTTCCGACAATGTGTTCCGCATTTATGGTCTGGCGCCCCAAAGCCTGAACGTTCACCTGCACATGTTTGCCCCCTTCATCCACCCCGATGATCGGTTTTTGGTGATGGATGCCTTTGATAAAGCCTACCAGGAGCAGGTGCCCCTGGATCTTCAATTCCGGATCATCAGCGCCGATGGCAAGGAAAAGACCCTGCATCAAACCACACAATGGACCTATACTGCCAAAGGCGAAAAGATCATCAAAGGGGTGATCAAAGACGATACAGAACAAAAAGAAGCCGAGTTAAACCAACAACAACTGGAAAACGAACTGCATTTTCAACGGCTGGTGGCCCTTATGGACGAGCAAGTGGCAGCGATGGGGCACTGGTACCTCAACCCGCTTACACTAAAAGTGGTGTATTCCGACAGTTGTTTCCGCCTGCACGGCCTCAAGGCCAAAAGCACGGCCTCCGGGTTGGATACCTTTATCAATTTTGTTCATACCGACGACCGGGAACGGGTAGAAGCCGCGTATGAAAAACTGCGCACCGAGCATAACTTTCCGCAAATAGAATACCGCATCATCAGGGCGGATGGAAAAATCAGAAACCTGCGGCAGCAGGGAAAGCTGGTGCGGCACGGCGAGGAAATGATTGTTATGGGCTTTGTGCAGGATATAACTGCCCAACGAATGGCGGAACGGAAAATGGAAGAACTCAAAGAAACAGCTTCGTTCCAGCTTGCCGCGATTACAGAAATTGAATCAATGGCTGGCATCGGAAGCTGGCTGTGGGACCTGCGCACGGGAAAAATTAGCTGGAGCAAAGGACTGCATCAGTTGCTGGGGGACAAATCCGGGGAGCTGACGCAAAAGCAGCTGCAAAAACTGGTTTACATAGAAGACCGCAAACGGTTTGACGAGGAACTGGCTTTGGTTGTGCAGGAAAAAAAGGATGCGGAATTTGAATTCCGGGTGATGCGCCTTGGGGTGCTGCGCCAGGTGCGGGCTTCGTTCAAAATTATTTCGCATGACGAAAAAGAGTTTTTCCTGGGCATGCTTCAGGATGTCACCACCCAATATGAGATGCGGCGCCAGTTGAATGAGCGCATCCAGCTGAACGATCTTTTTACAGAAAACATCCTGGACCGGGTGCTGATTACCGATACCAACCACACCGTCATTCTTTGGAATAAATCATGCGAGGAAGTTTATAAAATAAAAAAGGAAGCCGCCATCGGTAAAAATATTTTTGATGTTTTCCCGCACCTGAAAAACGAAGATAAAATCGGCCTGTTCAATGCAGCCCTGAAGGGAGAAACCATCTTCCGGCCCCGGTTCAAATCTTTTCTGCGCAACGAGTATTACGACCTGCGGCTCATTCCGCTGAAAAACGAAGAAGGGGCGGTGTTTGGCGTCATGCATATGCTGCACGATGTTACCCGCGAAGTGCTGTTGCAGCAAAGCCTTGCGGAGCGGTTGTATTTTATAGAAAGCCTGGTGGAAGCCTCGGTGAACAGGATCATTGTGATGGACCGCAACATGAACTACCTGATATGGAACAAGAGCTGCGAAGAATACTACGGAATAAAGAAAGAAGAGGTTATCGGAAAAAATATTCTGGAGGTTTTTCCCGGCAGCATCAATGACCCCGGGTACACCCATTTTAAAAGAGCGTTGCGGGGCGAAACCATTTACATACCGGCGCAGGAGGATGCCGACGGACAATACTACGAGGTCTACCTCATTCCTATAAAGAACGAAAGGGAAGAAGTGATTGCGGTCTTGTGGATACTGCAGGATCTTACCAAAGAGTATGTGTTGACCAAGGAATACAAAAAGGCCCACGCCATTCTGGATACGCTGAACGAAGCCTGCTTTGAACTAAACACCGACCACAAAATTGTGTATATCAATAAAAGCGCTGCGGCCTTGTCGGACAAAGGCAAGGATGAACTTTTGAACAAAACGCTGTGGATTCTGTTTCCGAAGCTGATTGACTCGGAACTTTATCCGGCGGTTCAGCGTGTTTTGGAAGAAGGCAAGGCCGTGCAACAGGAATTTTTATCCCCCATCACCAACCGGTGGACCTATGCCATTGCCACGCCTTCCGATGCCGGGGTCATTCTTTTGCTTTACGATATACAGGAAATAAAGGAGGCCCGGGAAAAACTGGAGCAGGAGCACCGCCGGCTCAAAGAAACCCAGGAGATTGGGCATATTGGAAGCTTTGAGTGGGACCGGGTGTCCAAAACCATTTTCTGGTCCGACGAACTTTACCGCATATTTGGTTTGCAGCCAAACAGCGAGGAAATCACCATGACCCGCATTCGGGACCTCGTTCATCCGGACGACCGGGAAACGGTGGCCCGGGTCATTTTCCTCTCCATTCAAAAGCCAAGCCAATACGAATTGGAGTTCAGGGTTGTTGGGGAAAATGGAGAGGTGCGTTTTTTGAATTCTGTGTTTGAAAGCACTGCCGACGGGCAGGGCCTTATTACAAAGATGCGGGGCATAGGGCAGGATGTAACGGAGCGCAGGCAGGCCGAGGAAAGGGTGCAGGAAAGCCAGAACCTTTTATACGAAACCACCCTGGCCACCCCCGATGCCATCAGCATATTTGATCTGAAAGCCCGGCAGTCCATACTGTTGAACAATTGCCTGGCCGAGTGGGTGGGCCTGGATGCCGAAGAAATGAACCGTATGGGCTATGAGGGAAGGCTGGAACTGGTACACCCCGACGACCGTCAGCGCTTGGAGGAGTTTAACGAAAGCATGCGTTCTGCCGAAGGGTCTGCCATACGAACAATCGAATACCGCTTGCAAACCCCAAGGGGCCTCTTGTGGATCAGGGATCGATCCAAAGTATTCAAAAGGGACAAGGAGGGCCATCCCACCCACTTGCTTAGTGTGCTTCAGGATCTGACAAAGGAAATGGAATTGCGCAACCAAATGTTGGAACGAAGCCGCTACGCCGAAACAATCATCGACAGCAGCATCGACCGGATAATGGTTTACGACGCCGACTTCAACATCATCGGCTGGAATAAAAGATCGGAACTGGGTACGGGCATGTCGAAGGAGCAGATGATGGGCAAAAACTTTTTTGAGCTTTTCCCCAGGGTAACCGAAGACAAAGTGCTGACCAAGGCGTTCCGGGCCGCGGCGGCTGGAAATTACACCCATGTGCTGGCCCGCAAAGGCGTGTATTCACCGGCGTTTTACGAACACTTTTTTATTTCCTTAAAAAAAGAAGACGGAACGACCTATGCCGTTCTGCATACCATGCACGATGTGTCGCATATGGTTCACCAAAAGGAAGAACTCAGAGAATTGAACCGCATTCTGGCACAAAAAAATAAGGAGCTGGAAGAAAAGAGTGAGGAGATTGGTTCCTTTGCCTTTATTGCCAGTCATGACCTCAGAGAACCTTTGCGAAAATTGCATACGTTCAGCGACTGGCTGTTGCAGCGGGAAGGAGACCGGATGTCGGAAACAGGAAAAAACTTCATCAAAAAAATTGCCCTTTCGGTTCGCCGCATGGACATGCTCATTGAAGATGTATTGACCCTGGCAAAGATTGGTTCCGACCGAAAACGGGAGATCAAAATAGACCTCAACGCTGTCCTGGAAAGGGTAGTGGGCAATATGAAAGATTACCTGAGGGAAAAGGGAGCAGAGCTGATTGTGGATGTGCTGCCGGTTATTTCGGGAAACGACAACCAGATATTCTATCTTTTTAGAAACCTTATCAGCAATGCCGTTAAGTTTCAGCCGCCGGGCAACCAGCCGGTGGTTAAAATTGTTTTTGAACAGGTGGAAGGCAGCACTGAGGGTTATGCCGATCCGGTACCGCCCGGCAACTATCACAAAATTTCATTCATCGACAATGGCCTGGGCTTCGAAGAACACTATTTTAAAAAAATATTTCAGGTTTTTCAGCGCCTACACAATATAGAAGAATACGAAGGTACGGGCATGGGGTTAGCCATTTGCCGAAAGATCATGGAGAATCATAATGGCTACATAAGGGTGAAGAGCCAACCGGGGAAGGGGTCTGTATTTTGTTGCTATTTCCCTATTGTTTAAAGCCCAACCAGGCTACTTGCTTGCTGTACAAATGCCACCTGCGGGTGGCTTTTGTGTGTAGTGGCCTGTCCTTTTTCAACAGCCAAGGTGCTGAGCCGTTGTGTCCGCATTCTTCTTTCATACCGAACGAATATTCGTACCTTAATAGTGCCTTTCCCTCTCAAAGCTCCTTCTGTACTTTTTGGAGATTTTCGCCCATTCGATAACCTTAAATTTTCCAAAATGAAACAGCTACTTACACTTCTTTTTTCAATGGCCTTTTTATGGCAACCTGTTACGAGTCTGGCCCAGGATACCACGGCCATGGCAAAAGCCAAAGTCCGCAGCAACAAAAAAATGCGAATGGAGGAGCATAAGATGAAAGGGGAAACGGCTACAAGCTATCCGTACGCGGCCGAATATTCTTCCCGGTTCAAGATCGGAAACCAGGAATACAGCCGGATGATTTTGCAATTATGGAAAGATTGGGATAACAACCAGCTGGATCTGCACAATGATTATTTTTCCGACACCCTAACCTTTCAGGCGCCTACAGGCGAGGTGATACACGGCAAGGATAAGTTCACGGCCTCCGGTCGGCAGCAAAGGGATATGTTTTCCAATGTAAAAAGTAGTGTGGAAGCATGGGTGCCCATCCGGAGCATGGACAAAAACCAGGACTGGGTGGCCGTTTGGGGGCGGGAAGAAGACACGGGTAAGGACGGAAAGGTTTCTACCAACATGATCCACGAAATATGGGGCTTTAACAAAGACGGAAAAATTGTGTTTTACCGGCAGTACACGGCGGCCCCTCCTAAGGAATAAGCCTTGGCGCAGTTAGTCCGTCCGCAAGGCTTGCGCAGCTCCAAACTACCGGCCAGTGTGGCAGGTAATTTGGAGCTGTCTTGCAAATGGTTGTTTATGATCAGAGCTTTGTTATTTGCAGCGGTTTCATTGGCGGCCGCCGGTTGTTCCAATGGCAGCAACCGCAACACCAGTACACCCGACACAACGGGAACAACGAACGCCAATGCCACGCAAACCGACACCGGTTTAACCGATACAGCGGGTACCGGTACCAGCACCGGAGAAGGAACCACTACCGGTGGCACCAGCACCGGCAGCAGTGGTTCGCATACAACAGACACATCCGGCCGCCGCAAGCCCTGAGGCTGCCACACAGTGGCATAACGGTAAGGCCCACCGCATTAGCGCTCTTGGTGCTATAGGTCCTTTTAGAAGCCGCCGCAAGCTAAGCGATCTTTCGTTTTTCTTTGGCTTCTTCGAAAAGATAGCGCTCCAGTGCATTTTCCAAACTGGGGAGCAAGTGGCCTCTTTCACTGGCCAGAACGCTGTAATTAGGACGCCTGGCCACGTAGTTCATTTCGTGAGCCGCAACAGCATGAATCAGTGATTTGTCAAGATCAAGTTTTTCCGCCACATGGTAAGCCAGATCGGCCCAGGTAATGGCCCCCTGGTTGGCCAGGTGCCAAATGCCGGCCTCCTTGTCTATGAGTAGGTCAAGCGTGGTGTGAACCAGGTCGGGAACATAGGTTGGGGAGATAAAAACATCTTTGGCCACCCTGATGCTTTCGTCTTGTTGGAGCTGTTTGTTTACGTAGTGCACAAAATTGTATTCGTCCCATGGGCCAAAAAAGGCGCTGGTTCGGATAATGAGCGAAGAAGGCGCCTCCTTCAAGACATTTATTTCGCAGCGCAGCTTGCTTTCGCCATAAATATTTAACGGATTGGGCGGATCGCTTTCTGTATAAGGGATGCTCTTCTTCCCATCAAAAACCAGGTCGCTGGAGAAGTTGATCAGTTGGATGGCTCTTCTGCTGCAAGCTACTGCCAGGTTGTGTGGCCCCGTGGTATTGTCCTTAAAGCAGTTGCCGCCATCGTTTTCGGCATCATCCACCCGAACATAACCAGCGGCATTGATGATGGCCCAGGGTTGGTAGTGTTCAACTGTTCTTTCAATTTGGCTGATGTCGCTGATATCGCAGTCCTGCCGGCTGAGCAACCGGTAGCTGATGCAGCGCTGATCGCAAATTTTTGCAAAGGCCTTTCCCAGCGTTCCGTTTTTTCCAATGATTAAAACAGGCGCATGGTTGTTTCTGGGGTTCATGCGTATTTCGGGTATGGCCGGCCCGTATAAGATACGGGAACTTCTTTGCCACCACCCCTGTTCGTCGGATAGGGGATGATGGCAGTGGGCTGAGCGGGTGATGTTTGTAATGAAGTGGGCCAAGGCCGTGGGCCGCAAAGAACCATTACGCAGGTCAAAAGCCCCCGGCTCATAATCGCCGCCCGGATGGGTTAATAGCCTGTTCCAGCCATAAGAGCCCAGAAGGGCCCAACTGGTAATGGCTTTGATGGGTATGCCTTCTTTTGCCAGTTTGTTTGACGTCTCCCAAACATGCTTGAACCACCGCAGTTGTTCTTCCCGATGGGAGTGCAGGTGCACTTCTGTAACGGCCATTGGTTTTTGGTAGCGGCCCCATGCTTCTTTCAGCAAAACTTCCAAACCGGTTTCTTCTTCCAGTTCTACCCGAACGGCTTCTACATCGGCATACCGGTGCCGGCCATTGCCGCCGTGTGCATGCTGGGGATACAGGTGCAGGCGTTCGTCCAGGTATCTTTCCGAAGTGAGGTAGTGATTAAAGCCAAACACGTCGGGTGTGCACAGATGGTCCCAAAAGAACCGCAGATCTTTTGCCGGAATACCCAGCCCCGAAAAAAACTTCCATAGCTTATGGCGTTTGTTAAACCGGCCGCACAGGATGTCGTAGGTAAGCCATCGTCTTTCGTTTTCAAAAGCGGCCTGGTATTTCAGTTTAGGGGTGCTGTAGATTTTTCCGAGGTCTTCGGTCTGTATCAACTGCGCTGCGGGATTTATTTTCCGAATCTCCTGCATGGAAAGTACCACTCCTTTCAGCTGGTTCAAAAGCATTTGGGCAAAGGCTTTTGCCGAATGCTGATGCGGATACCAAAGACCGTACAAGCCACTGAAACGCGCCGTGGTCAAAGGTTCGTTGACAGGAGTATAATTATTGATCCAGGGGAACTGTTCGACAACTTGCTTTGCATATTGCGCAAGCAAATGCGGAAAATCGGGATCCAGAAGGCTGGTGAAGGCGGGTCCGCTGCCATGGTGCACCAAACCTGCAATAACATCAACCTTATGTGCCTTTAACTCGTTGAGCTGCATCTCAGCCCATGTCCAGTCAATGGCGCTGTTTTTTTTCGGCTGGTGCTTTTCCCAAAGTATGGGATACCTTATTTTCTTTATGCCGAGCCCCGCAACAGCGGCTATGTCACCTTCCCGGTTGTAGTGCCCCGAATAATCCAGTTGATCAAAAAAATCTTTTTTAACTCTGTTGATTGTGGATTCAATTCCGCCCCAAATCTCAGGATTGTAAAACGGTTTGTCCATTAATATAAGTTTCAGGTTGTCCTTGCACGATTTTTTTGAAGGTGGTTAAGGCCTGGGCCACTACCTGATCCATATTGTAATACTTGTAGGTTGCCAAACGCCCAACAAAATACGTGTTGGTCATCGAAGCCGCCAATTGCTGGTATTTTTTATACAATTCTGCATTTTCCGGACGGGGCACAGGATAATAAGGATCGCCTTCTGCCTTCGGGAATTCATAAACAATGGCTGTCTTCGGGTGTTTTTGGCCGGTAAGATATTTAAAGTCGGTAATTCTGGTGTACAATTGTTCGTTGGGATAGTTCACCGTTCCCGTTGGCTGAAAAACTTCCTCGTCGATGGTTTCAAATTTAAATTCCAGCGAACGATAGGGCAGTTTTCCATAGCAGTAGTTGAAGTATTCATCCACCGGTCCGGTAAAGATCAGGCTTTGATAGGGAACAACATCAATGATTTCTTTGTAATCGGTATTCAACATTATTTTGATGTTGGGATGCTTCAACATATTTTGAAACATGTTTGTATATCCATGCAGGGGCATTGCCTGATAGGTATCGGTAAAATACCGGTTGTCCCGGTTGGTTCGTGTAGGCACACGGGCCGTGACGCTGGCATCCAATTCCGAAGGATCAAGATTCCACATTTTTTTGGTATAGCCTCTAAAAAATTTTTCATACAATTCACGTCCCACTTTGCTCACCACCACGTCTTCGGAAGTTTTTATGCCTGTTACCCGTTCGGCTTTCGTGGCAAAAAAGCTTTCTACCTCCGAGCTGTTCAAGTTTAATCCATAGAGCTGGTTAATGGTGTTCAAGTTGATGGGAATGGGCACCAGCTGGCCATCCACACTGGCCAGTACTTTGTGTTCGTATGGCCGCCAGGGGGTGAACTGTCCCAGGTATTCGAAAACTTCTTTGGAGTTGGTATGAAAAATATGCGGCCCGTATTTGTGAATTAAAATTCCGTCTGTGTTGTAATGGTCATACGCGTTGCCGCCTATGTGGTCGCGTTTGTCAATGATCAAAACTTTTTTATTGGATTGAGAAGCCAAACGTTCAGCCAACACACTACCGGCAAAGCCGGCGCCGACAATCAGGTAATCAAACATATGCTTTCTCCTCTGCTTTGTTTTTTTCAGATATGGTTTGCACTAAGGTGCTTTCGATGTTGCGGACCATGTTGCTCCACGTTCGGTCCCAGGAGTTGAACGTCAAAAAATCATCTACTTTTTTTAGCCACGCTGCTTTTCGTTTTTTCTTTAGTTCTGTTTCAGCGGCTTTAATAAATTCTTTTTCGTTGTGCACAATGTGCACCAGTTTGTTATCTCCGTACGGCGAGACCACATCTTTTATGGGGGTAGAAATCACCGGCTTGCCCGCCGCCAGATATTCAGGCGTTTTGGTGGGACTAATGAACCTGGTTGATTCGTTCATGGCAAAAGGAATCAACGCAACATCCCAGCCGGAGATGTATGAAGGAAGTTCGTCGTAGTTCTTGCCCCCCAGATAATGAATGTTGTTATAACGGGGAAGAATAGCCGGATCTATTTTTACCACCGGGCCCAGGATCACAAAATCCCAGTTTGGCTTTGCTTTGGCAACGCGATCCAGCAGCTCAATGTCAAAGCGTTCATCGATTACCCCAAAAAAACCAAAGCGGGGATGGGGTACGGGAGCCTGGTCGGGAGGATCATTTTTTACCGTCCGGGCAATGCCGAAATGATGTTTGTCTATACTGCTGGGGAACGGATAAATGTTATGATGCTGATTCTTTTTGGATTCGAAAATGCTATGGCCGCCGGTAAAAACAATATCCGCTTTCTTAAACAGTTCTTTTTCCCGGATGGTTAATTCGGGCGGGGCAAATTTGAAGGCGGATAATTCATCCATGCAATCATAAACCACCAACTCGGGACTTAGATGATCGGTAAAGGGCAGGGCCATTGGAGTGTAGTACCAACAGAAATAGCGGGTCACCTGCATGTTGGTAAACAGGCCGGTCAAAAACTTTCGTTGCCTGTTGTGTATTTCCTTTTCTTTCAAACCGTTTTTTATGAACGGAGTGGCGACATATAAGTTCTGATGGAGTTGTTCTATCTGTAATTTTTCGGGGCCGTCGTGGAAAATCGGTTCTTCGATGAAAAAAACCCTTTGGTGTTTTGAAAATCGGGAGAGCAGGTGTTGCGGACGTTGAAAAACAAATCCCCATCTAAGGTGAGTGAAACAAACTAAATCGATATCATGCAAGAAAGCACAAGAAATGTCTTCAATATTTTTAATCATGTAGTTATAGCTGCTATTTACATGCCAGCCAATTTTCAAATTAGAGGATATGACTACGCTTAATTGTTTGACTTTAAATGTAGAAAATAGTCCTCACCATCTTCATGTATAAGCCTTTTCAAAAATTGGCGGACACGGTGCCATGGTTGAAAAATGGCCAAAGCACCTGAGCAGAACGCGGGCATTGCTGACAAAAAACCATCGATAGATCGGCTATGTTTTTTCTTTTTTTTAATGGCCTTGAATGATCCACGAAACGTTTACGCAAACAATGAACGCATTATCAAGCCTGTCTTTTTTGTTCATTGCATGATGCCTGGGTTCTTGGGCTGGAAGTTTTTATCACACACCAAGTGACGCATGGCTCGAAGCAAAAAGAAGAAAAGCTGGGGATCATTGGGCAACGGCATAGGAAAGGTTAAAGGAAGGATTGGTGATTTGCAAGAAACAACTATTTGGTTTTGTCTTTTTCGGCAAGGATGCTCTGGAAAATTTGTTTCTGGTTTACAGCGTTCAGCCGCCTGTCTGCTTAGAGGTATTTGACAAGTGGTTAAGCCGCTATACCTGGCTGTATGATCAATGTTATGGTACATAAGCCAGGCTTTTTCTGCAATACTTCCATGGTCATTAAAGGCTCGGCTTTGGGGAACATTTTTTAATTATTCTTCGGCCGGTTTTATTAACCCGTGCGCCGTGTACGGAAGCAGAGCATTTCTAAGGGATTGTTATCCTTTTTGTTAAAAGAATGAAAACCAATACAACCGGTAAATACGCGGCTTTTGCTCAATCTGCGCCATTTTTTCACCGTTTTGGTTTTGGCTTCTTGCTGTGCTTCTACACAATTGAACAAGATGCCGTTTGGCATTGTTTTGTCAATTCCAAGGCTTGTATTCTTAACCATTAAATGTGTTTTTTATGAAAGAGAAAGAACGTGGTGGTCAGCATGGTGGCCAGGGTAGGGGCGAATCCCAAAGAGGGTTTGCATCAATGGATCCTGAGGAGCAAAGACGTATTGCCAGTGAAGGCGGTAAGGCTTCTCACGAAAAAGGCACAGGTCACGAGTGGGATAGCAAAGAGGCCAAAGAAGCTGGTAAAAAAGGCGGCGAAGCTTCTCATGGCGGCGGCGGTGGACGTCGTTGATTTTGGTATGATTATTTAAATTGATATTAAGGGCCACTGTATTTGTGTTGGCCCTTAGTAATTTTTTAACGCTTAAAAAGTTTAATTATGCCAAGAGGTAAAGAAAGTCAGGGCAGTAACCGCGGCAGTGGTAGTGAAGATCGGCAAGGTAAATCCGAAAGAGGACTTGCCTCTGCAAGTGAAGCCACCAAAAGAGAAGTAGCCAAAAAAGGCGGTAAGGCTTCTAAGGGTGGTGGCCGCGGAAGCAGTAAAGAAGGCAGATAATTATTGGCACCTTAAAAAATACACCTGAGTTGTCTCAGGTGTATTTTTATATTTGATTTCTTTTTGTGTTCGACAGGTCGCACGAACCGACAAAAAGATGATTTTAAGCAACTTTGTGGAGGTCTTTTTTCTTTTCGGTAATCTCCTTTATAAAATTTACTTCTTCCATCTTATAGGGCTGACCATTTTCCCGGAAAACATCATGGAACCATAACTCTGGTTCGTTTTCGTATTGGGTCGACCACGAATCCCAGGGACAGTGGGTTTGGGTTTTACCCGCCACCAGCCCCCAGTTATAAGCGCCTACCTGATGTTTTTTGAACAGGGGCAAAATTTCCTGAAACGTGCTGCCAAAAGGCCTGGCCATATATTCGGTACACAGAAGCGGGCGGTTAAACCTTTTCAAATGCAGAATTCTTTCTTCCGTCAGCCGGGCATTTTCGTAGCAATGGAAACTGATGATGTCCGAATGGGTGAACATATAGTTGTCCAAAGCGGTCAGCCGGGTATCGCAGCTCCAGTCTTCCTTCCAGGGCGCCATGGTAATGGGTTGTGAAGGATTGATCACCCGAACCCAGTTGATGGCTTTCTTCAGCAAGGCCATAGACAGCTCGGCTTTATGCACGGCGTAATCGTCGTCCTTATAACTGGTCATGTTCATGTTGTCCGGTTCATTGAACAGATCCCAGATCAACACTCTTTGGTCGTCTTTAAAATGCGAGACAATGCCCTGGACATAGCTATGCAGGCTGTCGTATTTTGATGGGTCATTCAACACATCGTATCCCGGCGATTGCACCCAACCAGAGTTGTGTACATTGTGCTTGGGCACGGGCTGAACCCCCAGTTTTGGAAAGGGGTTCCACACGGCGTCAAACAAAACAAGCATGGATTTGATGCCGTGTCTGTTGGCTATGGTCAAAAACGCATCAATACGTTGCAAAAAGCCCTCGGGGTTTTGCTCCCACAAAAGGTGGTGAAGAAAAACCCGAACGGTATTGAATCCCAGTTCGGCGGCCCAGCCCAGTTCTAGGTCAATGCGTGCAGGGTCAAATGTTTCTTCCTGCCACATTTCTAATTGGTTGATGGCATTGTTGGGAATGTAATTACATCCCACCAGCCATCCATTCTTCTCCATCCATTCTTTGGCTTTTGCTTCGGGCCAACGGTAGGCAAGTTCGGGGTCGTGCTCCAAAAAAGGCACGGTGTTTTTGGCGGCTAACATATCGTATAGGTGATTAGATTTCTTCTGGTTTAAAATGTTACGGAAATAAGACTCAAAATAAAGGCAAAGGATAAAAAAGCAAGCTGTATTTCGATGGAATTTATTAATTGTCGGAGGAATGGGGTAATTTCTGGGACAAAGGATGGGCCTGGCTTTGCGGGTTTTTGGTACAAGGGATGAAAACAGGAATGTAGGGGTGGAGATACCGAAGCGCTGGGTGGCCCTCTAAGACCCGGTGGTGTACCAAAGCCGCTGACAAAAATTGGTGGTGCAGGCAGGAAAATACAAGGCCTTATCTCTATTCAAACAGATGAGGATGCCTGTGGAGTATCGGAAAATCCGAAATGAGAGCAACTTTTTGGGTTGGAGCTTAGGCCCTGGCTAACCGACTGGCGATTGAAATTTGTAAATGGTTGTGGATCGGAAAATATCGCCGGGATTTAACACCGTTGAAGGAAAATTAAAATGATGCGGCGAGTCGGGAAAATGCTGGGTTTCTAGGCAAAAAGCCGTGCGGTACCGGTCTTCTACCGGGCCGCCGGCAACGGCATCTTTCGGAGTGGCGTTGTTGGTATAGAACTGCATTCCGGGTTCGTTGGTAAAAACCTCCATGGCAATGCCCGTTTTGTCGCCAACCACACGGGCTGCAAAATCCGGTTCCCGGCCATTGTTGCCCAGTACGTAATTATGGTCATAGCCATTGCCATAAAGCAACTGGATATTTTTCTCGTTTATTCGTTTGCCAATGGGCCGGGGGGTGGTGAAATCAAAAGGGGTTTTTTCCACGGCATCAAGCATCCCAATGGGAATCAGGTTTTCGTTAACCGGAGTATAATGGTGGGCGTTGATGTGCAGCAGGTGGTTTGCAATTGTTCCGCTGCCAATGCCGTTCAAATTGAAATAGGCATGGTTGGTGAGATTTAAAATAGTGGATTGGTCGGTTGTGGCTTTATAGTCGATGACCACTTCGTTTTGATGGGACAGGCTGTACCGCACCGCAATGCTTATATTTCCGGGATACCCCTCTTCTCCGTCCACGGAAAGATAAGAAAGGGTGACGCTGTTCTCGCTTACCTCCATTACCTCCCATACTTTCGAATGAAAACCATGGGGGCCGCCGTGCAAATGGTTGGGCGGATTGTTAATGGCCAACTGGTATTTTTTTTCTTTTAAATGAAACCGGCCTCTGGCAATCCGGTTGGCATAGCGTCCTATGACGGCTCCGTGGTATACTTCTGTGGTAGTTAAATATTCATCAATGGAATCAAAACCTACGACAACCGGAACAGGACGACCGTTTTGGTCATTCACTTTCAGGCTTACAATCCTGCACCCGTAGTTGGTAAGGTACAGCTCTGTGTTCAATTTGTTTTTTAATGGAAAGAGAGAGATTTGTTTTCCATCTAGTATTTTGTAAAAGCGTTCTTTGTTCGGCATGCTGCTGGGTTTTGTTCCTGAAAAGAGAAAGATCGAACAGAAAACTTAAAAATAACCCGATAATCAGAAACGGCTTTTAACATTTTAACAGCCGCCCAAGCCGGAAAGGACAAATGGTAGTATTATGTCCTGTATTGTTGTCTACATTTGCGTTGCAAAATTTTGACCATTGAAGCATTTAAAGGCCTTAAATAAATATTTCTGGAAGTACAAGGTGCGGCTTAGTGTGGGCTTTTTTTTCATAGTGCTTTCCAACTATTTTGGCGTGTTGGCGCCTCAGGTCACGGGCTTTATTATTGATTTTGCGCAAAGAGGCCTGCCGGGTTATCAGCCCCGGGAAAAAAAGCCTCTATATGACATTGCTGTAAACAAATTTATTGCGTACGTAGAGGGGTTGACTTTTTCTCCCATTCAGGTAGTGGTGCTGTGCGGACTGACCATTCTGGCGCTGGCTTTGCTGCGGGGGTTTTTTATGTTTTTGATGCGGCAGACCATTATCGTCATGAGCCGGCACATTGAGTACGACCAGAAAAACGAAGTGTTTGAGCACTACCAAAAACTGGATGCTGGTTTTTACAAAACCCACAGCACCGGCGATTTAATGAGCCGTATGGCCGAAGATGTGAGCCGGGTCAGAATGTTTACTGGTCCTGCGATCATGTACCTCATTAACCTGGTGACACTCATTTCCATGAGTGTGTTTTTTATGTTCAAACGGCAACCCGAGCTGACGCTCTATGTTTTGGCGCCGCTGCCGGTGCTGGCTGTGATCATTTATTTTGTCAACACCATCATTCACCGCAAAAGCGAGGCCCTGCAGGCCGCTTTGGGCGCCCTTACCTCAAACGCACAACAGTCGTATTCCGGCATCCGGGTCATCAAATCCTTTGTCCAGGAGCATTCCATGTTCCGCCAGTTTGAGGAAAACAGCGAAAAGTACAAACAGCAGGCGGTGAGCCTGGCAAAAGTGGAAGCGCTGTATTTCCCCTCCATGACCCTGCTGATTGGGTTGAGCACCCTGTTGACCATCATGATCGGCGGTATTTATTACATCAACGGCCACAGCGATATCGGCATCGACGGCATCGTGGAATTTGTGATCTACATCAACATGCTCACCTTTCCCGTAAGCGCCATTGGCTGGACGGCCAGCATGATCCAAAGAGCCGCTGCTTCGCAAAAACGGCTAAACGAATTTTTGAACACCCAACCCTCGGTGGCCAACAGCGCCTCCGCCCAAAGAACGGTTCTTACCGGCGAGGTGGAGTTTAGGCAGGTGAATTTTACCTACGCCCATACCGGCATCCAGGCCATTAAAGACTTTAACCTGCATATTCGGGCAGGTCAGCGCATAGCCGTTGTGGGCCGTACCGGCAGCGGCAAAACCACTCTGGCCCAACTGATGATGCGCATGTTTGACGTGTCGTCGGGGGAGATCCGGCTGGATGGGATCGATATCAAAGAACTGGATTTGCTGTCGCTGCGCAAACAAATCAGCTATGTGCCCCAGGATGGCTTTTTATTCAGCGATACCGTGCAAAACAATATTGCCTTTGGCGCAAAGGATAAAAACCTGGCGCTGGTCAAAGAAGCGGCCCGACTGGCCGTGGTGGGGCGGGACATTGAGAGCTTCGCCAAAGGTTACGACACGGAAATCGGTGAGCGGGGCGTCACCTTGAGCGGCGGACAAAAACAAAGGATCTCCATTGCCAGGGCCCTGATGAAGGATGCGCCCCTGTTGATTATGGACGACTGCCTGAGTGCTGTGGATGCCCGTACCGAAAAGGAAATCATTGAAAACCTAAGTCTTTATCTGGAAGGGAAAACCTCTATTCTGATCACCCACCGCATTTTCAGCCTTTTAAATTTCGACAAAATCCTTGTGCTGGAAGAAGGCGCCATTGCCGAACAGGGCACCCACGAAGAACTGATACAAAAACGGGGCACCTACTATAAAATGTACCAGCGCCAGTTGCAGGAAGGACTTGAAAAAGACAAATAAAGAGCGGGTACAGGTAGCCGTAATTGGCAAGTTTTTGTCCGCTTTTGCCCGGGGTAACTGCCACTATTATCTTTTTTCTGCAAATTTGGCTGTTGGAAAAACATAATTATATTTGTAAGCATTAACCAAAACCTTTTATTTAAACTGTAAAATTTACAACTGTGGCGTACGACAACAATGACAAGAAAATGGAAAGCATTTACAGCAAACGTATCCGTGCCGGTAAGCGCAGGACTTACTTTTTTGATGTAAGGGCTACACGTGGTAATGACTATTACCTGACCATTACAGAAAGCCGTAAGCGTTTTAACGATAACGGCTACGACCGACACAAAATCTTTTTGTACAAAGAAGATTTCAACAAGTTCATTAAAGCATTGACAGAAGCGGTTGATCATGTATAAACACAGTTGATGCCTGATTTTGATTTTGATGCTTACAACCACGACGACGTAGAGGGCCTGGAAGGAGAAAACGATGAAATTGTTGCCGAAGCCGAAGCAGAAGTGCCAGCTGCCAGCAATTCCGCCAACACGGCCACTAGCTCTGCCGAAGAAGTAGATAAGTGGTAAGACGCGATAAACTTAAACAATAAGCCCTCCATCCGGAGGGCTTATTGTTTAATGGTAATGTGAGGCAATCTGGTTTTTTTGGGCAGCCGATTTGCCCAGACGACAGGCTGCTATTTTCTAAACTCTTTGTACAGGTTTATCAGGTTATTGGTAGAAGAATCGTGTGAGTCGATTTTTTCGTTCCCCACCAGCTCCGGCAAAATTTTGTTTGCCAATTGCTTGCCCAGCTCCACGCCCCACTGATCAAAGCTGAAAATGTTCCAGATGACTCCCTGCACAAAAATTTTGTGCTCGTAAAAAGCAATCAGCCCGCCGAGCGAATGCGGGGTGATTTTTTTTAGCAAAATGGAGTTGGTGGGCTTGTTGCCTGCAAAAATCTTGAACGGCGCCAGCCTGGCGATCTCTTCATCGCTCCTGCCGGCTCTAACCAATTCTTCTTCCACTTCTTCTTCTGTTTTGCCGTTCATCAGGGCCTCGGTTTGGGCAAAGAAATTGGAAAGAAGTTTAGCATGATGGTCTCCGATGGGGTTATGTGATTGTGCCGGAGCAATAAAATCGCAGGGAATCAAATGCGTACCCTGGTGGATTAGCTGGTAAAATGCGTGCTGGCCATTGGTGCCGGGTTCGCCCCAAATAACGGGGCCCGTGGGGTAGGTAACCAGCTCGCCGTTGCGGTCCACACTTTTGCCGTTGCTTTCCATATTGCCCTGTTGAAAGTAGGCCGCAAACCGGTGCAGGTATTGATCGTAGGGCAAGATGGCTTCGGATTGGGCATCAAAAAAGTTCGTATACCATAAGCCAATTAGGGCCATCCAAACGGGAATGTTTTTTTCCGGTTCGCTATGCTGAAAGTGCTGGTCTACCGAATAGGCGCCTTTCAGCAGTTGCTCAAAATTATCATAGCCAATGGTGAGCACAATCGACAGGCCAATGGCACTCCACAGAGAATAACGACCGCCCACCCAATCCCAAAAGGCAAACATGTTTTGCTTATCTATTCCGAACGCCACTACCTCTTTTTCATTGGTGGAAAGCGCCACAAAATGTCTGGCAATGTATTTTTCGTCGCCAGCGGCTTTTAAAAACCAGTCTCTTGCGGTGTGGGCATTGGTCATGGTTTCCTGCGTGGTAAAGGTTTTGGAGGCAATCAGAAAGAGGGTTTCCTCCGGGTTTATTTTTTTTAAGGTTTCGGCAATGTGCGTGGCATCAACATTGGAAACAAAATAGGGCTGAATGCCTTCCATCCAGTAGGGTTTCAGGGCCTCTGTAACCATAAAGGGGCCCAGATCGCTTCCGCCAATGCCGATGTTGACAATGTATTTGATTTTTTTGCCTGTATATCCCTTCCATTCGCCGCTGTGCACTTTGGCGGCAAAAGTTTTCATTTGCTGCTGCACCCGCAATACATCGTCCATTACGTTTTGGCCGGCGGAGTAAACCGGGTTTCCTGAAAAATTACGCAAGGCTACATGCAGTAC
>JAEVYV010000352.1 GCA_023392575.1 Bacteroidota bacterium
TGTGCATTTGTCAAACGACAATTCAACAATTCTTTCTTGTCTACATGAAGTTAAAGCAATTAATAAAAGAAATATAGTCAAATTATGGATTGTCATGTAGAGGTTGCTGTGTCAGTTGCGCCTAACGTTCAGGGCTTGCTGCTGTGGCGGCATTCAGAGAACGTCCAGCCCCGAACCGATGCTGAATAAAGTTACTGACGTTGATGATAAGAACTAATGCTTGGTGTTGTTCGTCCAGCCGGAATTGCTGCTGATGCTTGCACATAGCCGAAGTTACTTCCGTCGCTCCGCCATAGCAGCAAACCTGTGTTAGCCGCATGTACTATAGATCTCATTTTACCAGTTGGCTTGGTGCTCTTTGTTCACGCTGTATTGTTCTATAATATCGCCTTCTTTCCAATTTGGGCTGTATTTAACAAAGAAGGCCAGCCATACCGTACGGGAGATGCGCATGAGTGGTGGTTGCAACGCAAGTAGCAGAAAAGCATTGATGCCTATCCACCAAAAGAAGCGGCTGTCTTTCAGGGAAAAGCCAATCGTGACCCACCACAAAAAGAAAGTAGCCACACAAACCAATACGGCCAGACCATAACTGATCATGTTCGTACCATAGTAAAAACCTGGCTCCATGTCAAGGGGTTGGCCACAGACTGGACATGTGTCGTTCATCTTCATGGTTGTTTTCAATTTATACGGGTTCTTCACTTTAAACATGTCACCCCGTCTACACCTCGTACATTTTGATGTCAGCAGGCTTAAAATAAGATTTGGTTTTTCATCGTGAACCTTTGCACACATAGGATTTAAGTTTATTGATTGAGTAATGTTTTACGGAATTCGTCAGGTGTCATTCCTTCGTTCTTTTTGAAGAAGCGATTGAAATAAGAGTTGTCCTGAAAATTTAGCTCATATGCAATCTGGGTAACCGTCATATCTGCGCTTGTCAACAGCCGCTTGGCTTCCAGCAGCACTCGATCCCGGATAAGGTCGCCTGCTGTCTTTCCAACGAGTTCCTGACAAAGGGCATTAAGGTGATTAGGCGTTACGTATAGCAGGTCGGCATATTCCTTCGGTAATTTGATGTCTCGGTAATGTTTTTCAATAAGCCGTTGAAAACTGCGAAGTAAGGTGAGTTTTTGTTGCGGAACATGCATACCCTTTTTGCCGGTACAGCTACGATCTACCGTAATAAATAGCTCCAACAGCTTCAAACGAATGACATCAACATTCTGATCTTTGCTTTGTCCTATTTCACGAAGCATAGCTTCAAATAGATCAGTAACAATGGGGTGGGCTTGCGTTGGCAGTTGACAGACGCCATCTTCCGCCTTGCCTTGGAAGAAATAAAACCGCTCCAGATAGTGATTGTTCTGAAGAAAAGCGGTAAACAACACTTCGTTGAAGTGGACAATGTACCCATCTACCTCACCGCCGAAGTGCCAGCTATGCACCTGCCCCGGAGCCATGAAATAAATCTGGAAAGGCTTGACGCTAAATTTTTCAAAGTCAATGGTGTGACTGCCTTTGCCTTTGGTGAAAAGTACCAAATGATAAAACGAATGACGGTGTGGCCGGTGGAGATTATGGTAGTGCTTCTCCAGATACGCACCGAAGCGTTCAATGAGCAGGTCTTTTTGTGCCCGCTGGTCTATGGTGCATATGTCGTAAACCGGAATGGAAGCCTTTGCCATGATCGTTGTCGTTATTGACAAGACAAAGGTAGCTTGGACCTATTGCAAACACATGGAACTATTCGGGGCCTTTATGGTACTTTTTACTGGTTGAGGTGTTTTGAGTGATGATTGTGCAGTTGCGGCTAACGTATCGGGTATTTGCGAAGGCAGGGCTTCAAGGCACTACTGTTTCAAACATCCACAAAAGTTGATTGAAAAACTAATGCTGAATATATGCAATTCACCCCTGCTTTTGCAAATACCTTGTTACAGGCAGTGTTTCATTCTAGTCTGCTGCTGTAAGTTTTATCTTGTTGATTTTTTAAAAAAAAAATAAATAGTAGGTTGCTTTTAAAACAATAAGAATTGTAAATTTGCAAGACTGGTTTTAGACTTCACTAAGCGATGTATTATATTCTAAATTAATAATTGTTAAACAAATAAAAAACAAAATTATGGCAAAAGCAGATATTGGTCTTACACCAAAACAAACAGAAATCCTTGCAGAAATGTTAGAGCCTTTATTGGCTGATGAATTTTTACTGTACCTTAAAACCCGTAATGCACATTGGAATGTGGAAGGATCGGATTTTCATACGGTACACGTGTATTTTGAACAACTTTATACGGAATTGGAAAACGTAGTAGATGATGTTGCTGAAAGATTAAGAAAATTGGGACATTATGCACCTGCAACGATGAAGCAATATCTTGATTTAACGCATTTATCGGAACAAGGAGATGGAAAAAATGATAGTTTGAGCTATATGAAAAATCTTTTGGCAGACCACGATGCAATTATCGTCTATCTTCGGGAATGTATTGTAAAAATTGGTAATGAAGTAGAATTTGCTTACGGAACAAGCGACTATCTTACCACGTTAATGGAGCAGCACGAAACTACAGCTTGGATGCTACGTTCGCATTTAAAATAATATATCATCATCAAAAAGGCTATTCTCAAGTGTAACATTGCCTGTAACGTTGAAGCATTGGCGATGTGGCGGTATTCTGTGTTACGTCTGCCTGGTGCCGCTGCTGATTAAAGATACAAAAGTTCATTGTTTATTCTGTTGCTTGGCGTTATTCGTCTGCTGAAACCGAAGCTGATTAGCGAACAAAAAAGTTGAGAACATATTTGTCGCCCCGCCATATTGCCAATGCAATGTTAGCTACAGTTTTTTATAAATACTGTTTGGCTTTTTCGTTGCCATATTTTACGGCACTCATAAAGTCAGCCTTTGACAACTCTAAATTTCCGAGTCTTAAGTTAACTCGACCACGAAAATAATAGGCATTATCATTGTTATAGCAGTACTGAATTGCGTACCCATAATGGGTCAATGCTTCTTGATATTTTTCTTCAACTACATATTGATTACCCATCTCAACATACTGGTCGCTAACAACTCTAAGCTCTTCTTTAATCTTATTGGTCAGTAAATTGTATAATTCGTGTGAGCTGTCGTATCCAAGATATTCTGCAATAGCAATAGGCGTTTCAGATTGTTCATTGCCTACTTTCACTTTCGCACCCAATGTTATTAGCGTATCAACGAGTTCCTTGTTTTTCCTTCTGACTGCAATAAAAATTGGTGTCTCGCCATTCTGTCCCTTTTTGTTAGGGTCTGCTCCTAATCTTATCAAATTTTTTACAAGTTCAGTGTCTTCAAGTCCGATTGCGTTGTGCAACAAGCTATCTCCAAAATGGTCAACAAAAGTGTTTATTTGTTTGGGATTCTGAAGTGCAAATTCGAGGATTTCTTCACTCCTCCAATAACTCATATCATTGTCTAAGTAACTCATTTGGAAAATTGTAGCTAACGTTGGACGGCTTGGCGTTGTGGCGATTTTCTGTGTTCCGTCCGCCGACAACTGAAGCCGAATGATGAACTAATGTACAAGTTTATTTCTACTGCTCAATAGCGTTTCGTCAAGCTGAATATGCAGCACAATAGCGAAACAAAAGCCGAAGTTTAATCCTTCAAGCCGCCATAACGCCAAACCGATTGTTGTGTGCTGTTTTCTGTCATGAACGCTGTTTGAGTTCAAGTCGTTGCAGTTTTACAATTTCTACTGTTTGTGTCTGTCCGTTAGAATGGTTTCTAAAACGAAATGTTTGCTTTGAATTGTCAAAGCTCCCGTCATAGTTGCCCCAAAAGCCTTCACCTTTCTCATTCATTATCCAAATATAGTCGCCGTGCCTTATGTCAAGTTTAATGAAGTCTGAAATATGCATAACCTAAACTACATTTTCATTTTTGTCATGAGTGCATCAAGTTTCTCATGCATTGGAGAATGAGAAATTAGCTTTCGTTCAACAAGTTCTTCTTCCAAAGCTAATCTAATCATATCGTCCTTTCTCTCTTCCTGAAATTGCTTGTATTTTGTCAATAGAGCTTCGTTTGACAAGTATTTAAATCTGTTTTTTGCGTCTGCGTATTCATTCAATGATTGTTGAGTTGCTTGTGCTGTCTGTTTAATTTCAATCTTCTCTTTAATTTGGCTTGATACATTAGCGGTTATTTCTTCTCCTTTTTGCCAAAGAACTTTACTTAACCAAATTGGGGCAAGAAACACGAATAATACAATTATCATGTTTGCCCAAACTGGCAAGTCGCTAATCGTGTCTTTGTCCATGTTTGTTATTATTGCAACAAAGCCGCCCCAAATTAAAAAATATAAAAAGGCTTTGCCTAAGGAAACTGACCATTCTTTCATCATTTGCCGGTTTTGAGTTTAATTAAATATTTCATCTATTCCTTTGTTTACTGATTTTCCTTGAAGCATCTTGATAAAATCATTTATGCCGTCAGTAGTTGTTATTGTGATGTTTACTACGTCGTCGGTAATCGTAAGAGTTAGAGTAAATGAACCATCTTCGTGTCCTTGGAAAACAAGTTTCGCCTCTTTTGAAAACTCTGAAATGTATTTACGATAGAACTCAAATGTCTCTTTATCAGTTACTCTAATTCTAATTATCTCCTTTTCAAAGTCCTTGTTGTGTTGCTCATTGAGTTTTGCCCAACTGGCAGCTTTCTTCAATCCTGCTTGCAGGGAGATATTTGTTTGCGGAGTTATCCAATACTTACCACTTTCGCTTTCGTAGCCATTCGTAAAAATGCCATCTCCTTCTGTCACCTTTTTACTCTCTATAATGGCAGAACCATTTTTCATTTTAACTACCGTAATGGATTGTTTGGTCTGCCCAAAACAGAATGTCAAACTTGCGGTGAGAAAAAGAGTAAGAAAAAGTCTCATAAAAGTCATTTTGGAAGTTTTAGGGTGCTGCATCAAATAGCACACAACACTAAGATATACGAATAAGCCGAAACCACACTTTTCCCCCAACTGATTCATTTTCAGCAGCCATGGGTTGCGGTTTATTTTTTCCGCACTTGCGTATATCAAATCTATGCTTCCCAGCTTTTTCCTGCATACAGGGCATCCAACGGGTTCACCAGCACAATCAGTTCTTCCTTTCTTACATGCAGGTATCGCTCCGTGGTCTTTATGCTAAAATGCCCTAATAAATCCTTTATATACCGGATGTCAATGCCCTTTTCCAGAAGGTGCGTGGCAAAGGAATGCCGCAGCACATGGAAACTCACGTCCTTTTGAATGCCCGCCGCCTTCCGTGCATGTTGAAAAACCAGTTGGGCGCTGCGGCTCGAATAAGGCTCGCCAGGCCGTTCGCCTTCAAACAAATACCTGCCCGGCTTAGGTTTTACCTGGCGCAGATAGGCCCTGAGCACATCCAGCAACAACACACTCAAACCCACGTACCGGTCTTTTTTACCTTTCGCCTGCTCAATGCGAATTTGCATCCGCACACTATCAATATCCCGGAGCTTGAGGTGTACGGCTTCGCTTACCCGCAATCCCGCACTGTAAGCCGTAAAAAGAAGGGCCTTGTGCTTCAGGTTGGGTACCGCTGCAAACATTCGGGTAAGTTCTTTTTCGTTCAATACCTTGGGCAGTTGCCAGGGCTTTTGCGGCCGGGGAATCTCCCAAAAAAACTTTTCCTGCTTCAAGACTTGTTCATAATAAAACTTGATCGCATTGATCCGGCTGTGAGCCGTATTCTCCGAAACCTTTTCTTTTTCCAGGATGAACACCATATACCGGCGCAGATCGTCGGGGTTCAGTGCCTGTACAGGATGTTGATTGAGCTGCTTCAGCAATTGAATAAATTCGCTGCGATAGGTGCGGATGGTGTTCTGACTATATCCTCTGAGCTTTAGCTCCTCCATAAAACGGGCAAGCTCACGGCAATTGCCCTCGCTTAAAAGCCAAACAGGAGCAGAGAGCGGCAATTTACGGTGTACCGGTTTGCCCAAGTCCTTCGGCTCACTGGCGACAGGCAATACTTTTGTTTTTGCTGCCTGGCGCTTCTGCAGATACGTCCTGAGGTAATGACTGTCCAGCTTTGCTACAGGTCTTAGCAGGTCCACAATCTGATTATAGGTCTCCCGGCCAAAGGGTACATACCAAACGCGGTGCGTCCGGCTCCATTTAACGTTGGTTAGTTTCCGGATGGTGTGGTTGATCGCCGACTGGTTGGGCGCCTCCAAAGCAATGGTTTCTTTACCCCGGTGGTAGAGGGGACGCAAGACAATCGTATCCATAAGCAATGAATGATATGTAAAATAATAAAAATATATAAACCATACCAACCGCTGTGGCTGGTGATTAGGGGTCTTACAGAAAGCATTTAAACGGCACCTCAAGATACCGGTAACGTTGAACCAAGGCCGGTCATCCTTCGACATTGGTTTGATTTCAAAAAAGAGCAAGCAAAAACTAAGAGAAGCCCCAAAAAAGAAAAGAGAAGGGGAGAAGACCAAAATGTAAAAACAAACAGGTGAAATGCAATCCAAACCTGCGTTTCATCAGCGATGCCGCTTGATCTGTCACCCTTTGGCAAATAGAGGCATGTTAAGGCTATTCAAAGCCCTGGCAGGAGGAGCAATACGGTTACACGTACAGTTAACTTTCTTACTCGTTGTAACGAATGGGCGAAGTAATAAAGTCCAACGCCAGCACCCCATTCACCATCCGGCAAACAGCTTTTCACCCATTTAGCGGTTTGCCGGATTCTTCCACTGCTTGGCCAGGCGCTCAATGGACCCCAGAACCCTCGCCGTCCGCGTTTCCTCCCGTTTGGCCGTCACAATCCATTCCACATATTCCTTGCGGTTGGTAAAGGATAAGGATTGAAAAAAGGCATCCTCTTTTTTATTTTTTTTCAGGACAGCGGCAAAATCATTGGGCAGGTAAACCATTTTTTTTGCCGCATCAATGTATTTGAAAATCTCTCTTTCCTTTGGCTGCGTTTCTTTTTTCTTATCAGCATCGATTTTTAAACGCATGCCGAAAGCCGACCAGGTATCGTCAAAAGAAACAAGGCTGATCCACTGCATTTCCTGGTGTTTCAACAGTTCATCCCAGCCCTTGTCCCTTGTCAGATCGGTTTGGATTTTGGAAGTGCCTTTTGGATAATAGATCCAGCACACCACATTGTCTTTTATCAGGGAAAGAACATTGCTTAATTCTTCCTTCATCTGCGCCTGATCTTTTACAAACCAATGTACCTGGTTGTAATTTTTTGCCGAACCAGAGATTTTTACCCCATCAGGCAGGAGGCCCAAATTCTTTTTAAAATCCGCAGGTGCGTTTATTGTAAACAACGTGTGGTTCTCTTTTATTCTTAATTTTTGTGCAGTGGAGGTTGCAGGCATAATAAGCATTTGTTGCTAAAATAACAGCTTGGCTCCGGATTTTTTCTTTAAACTTGCGCAATCAAGCCAAGAGACCCGCAGGCTTTCTCAGCGAACTCCTGTCAACCAATCAACGAGTCAACTTGGCAACCCTTCTTTCTGCCAAAATTGCACATTACTGCCTCGCGGCATAATCATTGATAAACAGTATTGAACTATTAAATTCATTAATCAAATGGGAAAAATAATTGGTATTGACTTAGGAACAACCAACAGTTGTGTCGCGGTTATGGAAGGCAATGAGCCCGTGGTGATCGCCAACGACGAAGGCCGTCGCACAACGCCTTCTGTGGTAGCTTTTTTAAAAAATGGGGAACGTAAAGTTGGGGACCCGGCAAAACGCCAGGCCATCACCAACCCGCAAAACACCATTATGAGTGTGAAGCGTTTTATGGGCCGCCGCTTTGATGAGGTGACAGAAGAGATCAGTCACTGGAGCTATAAAGTGACAAAAGGTGACAATAATACCGTTCGTATCGATATAGATGGCAGATTATATACGCCACAGGAAATTTCGGCCATGATCCTTCAGAAAATGAAGAAAACCGCCGAAGATTACCTGGGCCAGGAAGTAACCGATGCGGTGATTACCGTACCGGCTTATTTTAACGACGCCCAGCGTCAGGCCACCAAGGAAGCCGGTGAAATTGCCGGCCTGAACGTTCGCCGCATTGTAAACGAACCCACAGCCGCCGCTCTGGCTTATGGCTTGGATAAAGGCGGAAAAGACCACCATATTGCTGTGTTTGACCTGGGGGGCGGTACGTTTGATATTTCGGTGCTGGAATTGGGAGACGGCGTGTTTGAGGTAAAATCAACCAACGGCGATACCCACCTGGGCGGTGACGATTTTGACAAGGTGGTCATGGACTGGCTGGCCGAAGAGTTTAAAAAAGAGGAAAACGTGGACCTGCGCAAAGATCCCATGGCGCTGCAACGCCTGAAGGAAGCTGCTGAAAAGGCCAAGATCGAATTGTCTTCTTCTTCAGAAACCGAGATCAACCTTCCCTATATTACGGCCATTGACGGGGTACCCAAACACCTGGTGAAAAAACTGAGCCGTGCCAAGTTTGAGCAATTGGCCGACAACCTGTTTGAGCGCTGCCTGAAGCCCTGTATCCAGGCCCTGAAAGATGCCGGCCTGAGCGCTTCGCAAATCGACGAAGTAATTTTGGTGGGCGGTTCTACCCGTATTCCAAAGGTTCAGGAAATCGTTGAAAAATTCTTTGGCAAAAAGCCCAACAAAGGAGTGAACCCGGATGAGGTGGTTGCCGTAGGGGCTGCTATCCAGGGCGCCGTACTTACCGGAGAAGTAAAGGATGTGCTGTTGCTGGACGTAACTCCGTTAACCCTGGGTATTGAAACCTATGGTGGCGTGCTGACACCCATGATCCCATCCAACACAACCATTCCAACAAAAAAATCAGAGGTTTTCTCAACGGCTTCCGATAACCAGCCCGGCGTGCAGATTCATGTATTGCAGGGTGAGCGCCCCATGGCCAACCAGAACAAGAGCCTGGGCGTCTTCAACCTCGATGGCATTCCGCCAGCCCCCAGGGGCGTTCCGCAAATCGAAGTAACCTTTGACATTGACGCCAACGGTATCTTGCATGTAACGGCGAAGGACAAGGGTACGGGGAAAGAACAAAAAATCCGCATTGAAGCCGGTTCGGGCCTGAGCAAGGAAGAAGTAGAAAGAATGAAGGCCGAGGCAAAAGCAAACGAGGCAACGGACAGGGCAGAAAAGGAAAAAGTGGAAAAACTGAACCAGGCCGACAGCCTGATCTTCCAAACGGAAAAGCAGCTGAAGGAATACGGCGATAAGATTCCGGCGGATAAAAAAAGCCCCATCGAAACAGCGTTGAACAAATTAAAAGAAGCACATAAAACACAGGATCTTGCCCAGATTGATCCGGCAGTGACTGAATTAAACAATGCCTGGACAGCGGCAAGTGAGGAATTGTACAAGGCGACGCAGGGAGCACAACCTGGCGACGGCGCCGGCCAACAGCAGGGTGCCGCCGGTAATGCAGGTGAAAATGTGCAGGATGCGGAGTACGAAGAAGTGAAATAAGAGGAAGAAGGAAAGATTAGACGGGAAACAGATGTGAACCCCACAGAACAACACTGTGGGGTTTTTTATTTTTTTGCTGTTTCGGAGCGGTTTGGCGATGCGGGCCCCCGGCCGGAAGAAATCCGGAAGTCACCTTTTCTTTATTTGCTGGCTGCAGTTTATTTTTTCTTCCATTCCCCAAACTGATGCATCAACCTGTGATGCGTAATGGAATGACCGTGCTCGTGTTCTTCTTCTCCTCCTAAAAAGGAGTCTTTGTCTTCTTCATCCAATTCATCCCAAAACTCTTTCCCGGACTGGTCCGATTCCAAAACCGCCTTTGCTTCTTCCAGCAGGAATTCATCTTCACATTTGTCCACCAATTCGTGGATTTTTTGCTTTAACTCGGGATTCATAAAAAACGGGTTTCCCTAAGTTACTTATTTCATTCAAGAAACGGGGAGGAGAGAGGGAAAATTTTCTGCGCAAAAAAGCTTAAATTCCTGACAGGACCGGCATTTCAGGCCATTGCCAATGCATTGAACGGAGAAAAACGGATGGACTAAAACCGAATACCCTTTACGGTGGAAGAAAAATTTAGAACAAGCCTAATCGTTTACAACCGGAGCTGGTATGGATTTTAGAGGACTAAACCAAATGCCGGCAGGAAGCCGGCATTTGATAGAAAATTTATTTTAGATGATATCCATTGCCAGTACAAAAAAAGTAGTCACAAAAGGCAAAATCAGGGTTAACCAGGGCCAGTGCGCCGCAATCGCAAAAACAAGAGCCGCCGTTGAAATAAAGAACAAAATCCAGTATAAACCCCTTGAGCTTCTTTTTACTTCCATGATTAAAATTTTGCGCAAAAATAGGGCTCCCAACCAAATAAACGTCATTTTTAAACGAATACATTTCCATTCGCAATCTTTGAAGGTTTTATTATTTTCGTCGCCTATATGTTTTTAACAGACGACCGTTAATCAGCGCTAAACTTTATTGATGAGAATAGATTTTTATCTGCGTTTTCATACGCAATTCGGTCAATCACTCGCTATTGTTGGGAACATTCCGGCACTGGGCCTTAACGACCCCGGCAAGGCCCTGCCCATGCACTTTTTTAATGAAGAATTCTGGCACGTTCGTATCGAGATCGATCCGTCACATCACCAGCTGCACTACCGCTATGTTTTTACCGATAAAAACGGCGAACAAAAAAAAGAGGCGGAAAAGGAAAGAATCATCGATTTAAAAAAACACAGCAGCGATATCGTTGTTATTGATACCTGGAATGATGAAAGCTCTTACGAAAATGCCTTTTTTACGGCTCCCTTTACCGATGTTTTTTTCAAGGGCCGTAAAGGGAAGACTTCAAAAAGCGGCCCATTTACCCACCTGCTTCAGGTAAAAGCCCCCCTGCTTTTGGAACACGAAAGCGTTTGTATATCCGGAAGCATTGCAGAATGGAACAATTGGGACACCGAGCAGCCGCTGCTGCTCCAGAAAAAAGGAACCTGGTGGGGGCTGGAGGCCGATTTGTCGGAGGCCAGTTTTCCAATCGCCTATAAATACGGGGTTTACAATACCAAAAAGAAAGAGTTCATTCGATTTGAGGAGGGGGACAACCG
>JAEVYV010000354.1 GCA_023392575.1 Bacteroidota bacterium
TGTGCATTTGTCAAACGACAATTCAACAATTCTTTCTTGTCTACATGAAGTTAAAGCAATTAATAAAAGAAATATAGTCAAATTATGGATTGTCATGTAGAGGTTGCTGTGTCAGTTGCGCCTAACGGTCCGGTATTGCCGAAGGCGGGATATTTATAACGTCCAGCCTGGCAACTAAAGTTAAATATAATTACAATTGCTTGGGTTACCCTTAATGACCATGCGAAGCCGGTCACACTAGACTACAGATGATAAGCGAAACAATTGCTGATGTTTACTGCGTCTGCCCCGCTTTTGGCAATACTTTGTTGGTTGCTGTACTTGTCAATGGTACTCAATTACGTCGTCAATAAACAGCTTGTTGTTTACTGTTACAACCTTTATATCTCTGTTGAACTTTGTTTTAAAATCCAGATCTTCAATCAGAACTTTATAAAGAGATGCGTTTTGTCCTAAATTTTTGATGAAGGTGCATTTTGTTACCTTGATTTTGCCGTTGTCTTGTGCTGAAATCATAAAGCCACCATTGCCAACATACTTGATGTTGTATTTGTCCTTCCACTTCTTTTTAAATGTTTGTTCGTTTATTGCCGTGTCGCCATTGTCGTACTCAAGATTTATTGCGTCTTGCTTATAGTTATAATAATTGTCAGTCAGTGATTTTTTTAAATTCTCAAAAGCATGTTTTGGGTCTTGACTATTTGTATAATTTTCGATCACTCCAATTAACCACGCTTTTACTTTAGCTGTATCAGTCAATAATTTGTTTGTGCCACTGTTTGAATGAGTAGAATTTGTTGCCGACGTCGTGTCTGAATTATTGCTATTATTAGTGGAATTTGTTGAACAGGAAGTAAGTGTCAAAGCAATTAAAGTTGTTAGAAACAATCGTGTCATTTGGAAAGTTTAGAGGCTCTCACCGTATAGCAACCAACGTTGAAGCATTGCCGAAGTGGGGGAAATAGAGTTCCGTCAGCCCCGGCTTACTAAACCCTAATTTATAGATAAATGTTGATGATTTTTTCCATAGCTAAATTAATAATGTCGAGCTGGATATGCAGCCAAATTGAAAAACAGAAGCTGACGAACGTTATTCGTCAGCCCCCATTTTGGCAATGCAATGTTGCCTGCATGTGCTTTTTGTCAACTGTCAAGTTGATGTTTCTTTGTTGGACTATAACTGCACGAAAAGCCTGCAATAAATTTCTTTCCGCAGTAAACGCAGTCTTTGCCATTTGTTAGAGCAACATGCTTTTTTGTCGGACTGTGTTGGCAAGTAAAGCCACCAATAAAGTCTTTTCCGCAATACTTACATTTCAGTTTGTCTGCCATGATTGTTTTTTTATGGGGTAATGAATTAATTGAGTTTAAAACGGTCAATGCAAAAATCAATGATGCTTTTACGACGACCGTCAACGTTGTCCTTACAATAATTGCCCCGCTGGATTTCTCCTGCTAAGTTTCGGGTTTCTGTTACAATCGAATTTAAGTAACCAGAAACCTTATTAATTGGCGGCAGGTTCCCCAGTCCACTGTTTAAGCCTTGTTCTAAAAGCCCTAAGTTTCCAATTCTGTTTTTTTCATAGTCGTAATCGTCAGCAAAGCCATAGCTGGTAGCATCAAAGTTGGGGTCTTTGCTGAAAATATGTTCAATTTGGAAGCTCTTGTAAGTATCAATGTCGAAGCTGTCTTTGCTATACTCGGACAGAATGTATTTTACAGCACCGTTTCCGTAAAGTGCACCGTCAAGATAAGTTCCTAAAACGTGATTGTTTACAAACTTTTCACTGAAGTTGGTTAAATGAGTTTTTATTTCGTCAACTGATGGCTCTTTCTCGGCAACATAAGAACTTAACCAATAAACGTCAGCAATCGGGTTTGTGCCACGAAGTTTATAAACTCTCACTTCAATAGCTTCCAAAATATTTAATAAATCATCCAGCTTGCTTTGTATGTAAAGCCGTACAATCAATGGATAAAGTGTCGCTGTAAACTCAAGAAATCTGAACGGCTTGTGGTATGTAACTTTTGTTTCGATGTCTTTTACTAAGTTGGAATAGCCAACAGCGAACTTTTCAAAGTCAGCCATGTAATCGCTCATGAATTTCTCCAATTCATCAGTATTGTCTTTCAATTCTTCACAGCGAATTTTCAAGTTGTCAAAAATGGTTTCTGCACCGTCCCTGTTATTCCATGTTCTTGGGAACAGTTTTCTTGCAGAATAGTAGTGTTGTGTAAAAATCGTGTTCTCTTCTATGCGACCTAATATTCCAAGTTTATCCTTCCAAACAAGTAAATCGTCGTAAGCATCAAAAATTTTCTCGAAGCTGTTATTGATGCTGTCGTTGTGTTTATCTTTTAGATGAAGTGTTGAATAAAGCATTAAGATGCTTTTCGTTTTATCCAGTATCCTTAGCGGTAAGCCACGGTCATTGATGATTGAAAACATCTTAACTGCTTGTGCTTGGTTTTCTACGTTAAAAACCAAAACTTCCATCCTGTCCCTGATGAAAATTATTTTCTGCTCAACTTCACTTTGAGACAGCGGATTGGCAAAAGCTGAAAACAGCTTCAAGGCTGAATACATGAACTTTTGACTTCTCTTGTTGATTGTATCTGCTTTGATTGTATCAAACTCAAAAAGCAGCTTGTTCAAAAAATCGCCATCAGCTCCGAGGGGTTGTAGTTTTAAATTGTCCTTTGAACCAATGAACGCTGTTTGTAATCCTTCCCTTACAGTTTTATCCTGCAGTTTGTCAATAAGAACTTTTAGCAGGATGAAAAGTGTCGTGATGCGTTGTTGACCATCTATGATTTCGTAAACCGTGTCTGTAGTCAATCCAACTGCTTTGTTTTCTTTGAAGGAAAGCGTTCCAAGGAAGTGGTTCATGTTATCCTTAATGCTTTCTTCAATATCCTGCCACAAGTCTTTTCGCTCTGTGTCTGTCCAGCTATACTTTCTTTGATAGGTCGGTATGATAAATCTGTTTCCGTTGAAAATTGAACCGATTTTCTCGGTCTGACTTTTAGTAATTGACATATGTTAGTAAAGGTTTTGTCTTGTCTGCCCGAATATAAGGAAGCGTCCAATAGCATTGCAGGCAACACTAAGATATACGAATAAGCCGAAACCACAGTTTTTCTTCAACTTCCTCATTTTCAGCAGCCATGGGTTGCGGTTTATTTTTTCCGCACTTGCGTATATCCAATCGCCCCTTTTTACACCGTTGGTGGTGCAGCCGCAGCACAGGGCTTGGAGGAACACCACCAACGGCGTAAAATACCTTATTATTTACCAGAAAAGCAGGGGCGACGCTCCATCCAGCCGGACCGGCCGGATTCCTGACCAAAAAAGGCAAAACCGGAACAAAGAATGGCCTTTCTTTTTAAAACAATCGCCTTTCCTTGTAAAGGATTGGCCAAAGTGTGATAAGGATTGGCCAATCCTTGCAAAAGGTTGGGCAAAGTGTGCAAAGGATTGGCCAACCTTTGTAAAAGGTTGAAGGAAATGTGATAAGGATTGGCCAACCTTTATCACAGATTGAAGGAACTGTGACAAGGATTAGCCAACCTTTGTCACAGATTGAAGGAACTGTGACAAGGATTTGGGGAAATGTGACAAGGTTTGGTCATTCTTTTTAAAGGAAAGTCGTCTTGGTTTTCAAAAAAATGGCAGTGTTTCTTAACCCTTTGTGCTTTAGTAAAAGAGTATTTGCTGATTGTCAATACTTTATATCTTCTTTAATTTTCTTCCCCACGGTTCTCCCAATCCGGTAGCTGCAAAGTAAGAAAATGTTTCTGCGGGCAGGGGAAGAGCAGTTTTTCATTTTTCACTGCCTTGCTTGTAAAGCAATATTATGGCAAGTGCCGCATGCCATAGTTGATGACCGTATTGCGAGATGCGTTCGGTAATCCCAAGACCGGGCGTCGGTTGGTTTGTATAAACTAAAGACGCTTTGGAGAACGCCCGTATGGCGGTTATGAGCAGCAGTAAAATAGTACCGATCGAATAATATCGAAACCAGTTTTTAAAATAAACGGCTCCCAGAATAATGCTAACCAGTACAAATGGATTAATAGCAAGAATGGCATGCATGATGTCGGTAAATGACGGTTCATCTCCACGCATGTGCATGGGAAAGAAGTTCCATAAAATCAAACTGTTTACAGCATTTCCCAATATCATTACCGACAGGGCTTTCAGAACCCGGCTATCTTTGGATGCTAACCAAATGCCCAAAGCAAAAGCTATGAAAAGCAGGCTGGAGATTGTAAAAAGCGGTACAACAATCCGGCTGGTAGGGGCGCCTATAGCAAACAATTCGCTCACGGTTTGTTCATTGAAGCTGTAGTCTTTGTATAGATTGCCGGCAATGATGTCCGTTATGGGATAAAGCAGAGAGGCAAGTGCTCCACAAGCCAATAAGGCTTTCCTCAATTTTTTATGCGCTTTTACTGCATTCATTTAAAGTCAAGGTCAGTAAAAATTTTCTTGCTCCACGGCTGTATAACGGTTATTGCTTACACAATCGTTACCTCAATGCCCATTCCCTTCAGGGTTTTTACCATGTGGCCGGAGATGCCGCCATCGGTGATCACCTGCTCAATGTCTTCCAGTCCGCAGATCTTTCCAAAGCCTCTTTTGCCAAACTTGGTGGAGTCGGCCAGCACTATGGTTTTTTGCGCAGCGGTGATCATTTTTTTGTTTAGCTGGGCCTCCATCATGTTGGTGGTGGTCAGGCCAAACTCGGGGTCAATGCCATCCACCCCCAAAAACAGCTTGCTGCACGAAAAGTCTTCCAGGATCTTTTCGGCATAATTGCCGGTAACAGAAGAAGAGCTTTTCCGCAGCAGTCCACCCAGTTGTATCACCTCTATTTCGGGATGGCTGATCAGTTGCATGGCCACGTTCAGAGCGGCGGTCACTACGGTCAGGTTTCCTTTGGGCCGGATGTTTTTTGCCAGCGATAAAACCGTGGTGCCCGAGGCAATTAAAATGCAGTCGTTCGCCTCGATTAAGCTGGCGGCGGCCTCGCCAATGCTGGATTTTTCCCCGGATTGGATTTTTTCTTTTTCGTTTACGTGGCGGTCGGCCGTGTAGGGGTTGCTCAGGGTGCCGCCGCCGTGTGTGCGGAAGAGCAGGGCCTTGTCTTCCAAAAGTTTCAGATCCTTTCGAATGGTAACCGGCGATACGTTGAGTTCGGCGCAGAGGTCCAAAACCTTTACATTTCCTTCCTTTTTAAGCCGGGTCAAAATATGCTGATGCCTGTCGGTAAGATTACTCATGGTAGGGCAATTTAGAAGTAAAAAATAAAAAGTAAAAATTCAAAAGTTAGAAACGGGTTACTGAAGTTGAAAGGTTTTTTTACTTTTTATTTTTGAATTTTACCTTTCTCGCCGATACCCACATTTGTGGAAAACTATTCCTTCAAATTGTTTCTGTTTTCTTTCGATTTTAAATAAAAAACCTAAAATTGCTTTCGTTTTGTTCTTTTTTACATTAAAAACAAAACAAATAGAAACAAAATTAAGGAATGAGAGTAGTGTCGACAAAGGAGAATGCTATAAAAAGGGAAGAGCAGGTGCGCCGGCTTGCCGATGAAACCCAGACCTGGGATGTGCTGGTGATCGGCGGGGGGGCTACCGGTTTAGGCGTGGCTTTGGATGCTGTGGCCCGTGGCTACAAAACCTTACTGGTAGAGCAGTCCGATTTTGCCAAGGGAACCTCAAGCCGCAGTACCAAACTGGTGCATGGTGGGGTTCGTTACCTGGCCCAGGGTGACGTTCGCCTGGTGCGGGAAGCCAGTGTTGAAAGAGGCTTGTTGCGCCGCAACGCCCCGCACCTGGTAAAAAATCAAACCTTCATTATTCCCATTTACAGCTATTGGGACATGGTCAAATACACCATTGGTCTGAAAATGTACGACTGGATCTCGGGGCGGCTGACGCTGGGTTCTTCGGTGTTTATTTCCCGCAAAAAAGCACTGGACGGTTTGCCCGGTGTAAAAACCAAAGGCCTGCTGGGCGGCGTGCTTTACCACGATGGGCAGTTCGATGATTCGAGGCTGGCGATCAACCTGGCGCAAAGTATTATAGAAAACGGCGGTTGTGCCATTAACTACATGAAAGTGACCGGGCTGCTGAAAGATGCCGGCAATAGGATCGAAGGAGCGGTGTTGCAGGATGCCGAGAACGGAGGACAATATAGCATAAAGGCCCGGGCGGTGATCAATGCCACCGGTGTGTTTGTAGACGACATTTTGCACATGGACAATCCCTCCAGTCCCAAAAGCATTTGTGTCAGCCAGGGCGTACACCTGGTGCTGGATAAGGAGTTTTTTCCTTCCAGCCATGCCTTGATGATACCCGAAACCAGTGACGGCCGAGTATTGTTTGCGGTGCCCTGGCACAACAAAGTGGTGGTGGGCACTACCGATACGCCGGTGGAAGAAGCCTCGTTGGAGCCACAGGCGCTGGAAAAAGAGATCAGTTTTATTTTGGAAACGGCTTCGGCCTACCTAACCCGGAAGCCCAGCCGCAGCGATGTGCTGAGTGTGTTTGCCGGCTTGCGGCCCCTGGCGGCACCGCAGGACGGGGAGCAAAAGACCAAGGAAATTTCCCGCAGCCATAAGATCATGGTTTCGCCTTCGCACCTGTTTACCATTTTGGGCGGCAAATGGACCACCTACCGCAAAATGGGCGAAGACATGATAAACCGGGTGGAGAAGGAACTGCACTGGAAACACCACAAAACACCCACTTCGGTCCTGCACATACACGGTTATGCAGATGCGGTGAACTGGGACGATCCTTTGTATTTCTATGGCAGCGACGCAGCGCAGATCAAAAAGCAAATGAACGGCAGCGCCGGCCAGTGGATCAGTGAAAGCCTAAAGATTCATCCAATGCAGGTTCGCTGGGCAGTGGAGCATGAAATGGCCCGCACGGTAGAAGATGTTTTATCCCGCAGAACCCGTACGCTTTTACTGGATGCCAATGAAAGTATTCGCATAGCCCCCGAGGTGGCAAAGATCATGGCGGCGGAATTGGGGAAAGACGAGGCCTGGGTGAAACAGCAGGTACAGGAGTACACAAAATTGGCGCAGCAATATATTTTGAAACAGAACTAAACAACGATTGGGCATAACTACGCTATATGAGAATCATGCAGTTTTTAAAACCGGCGGCACACCGCGAGGCTTTGCCTGTAGAGAAGATTGATGCAGAGTACAAGAAATTAAGGCTTCAGGTTTTTCTGGGCATATTTATTGGCTACGCCGGGTATTACCTGGTGCGCAAGAACTTTTCCATGGTCATACCCGACCTGATTGAGCAGGGATATACCAAAGCGCAATTGGGCGTAGCCCTGTCGGCTATTTCCATTTCTTATGGCATTAGCAAATTTGTCATGGGCACAGTTTCCGACCGAAGCAACGCCCGGGTTTTCCTTTCCCTTGGTTTGGTGCTTTCTGCCTTTACCATGATTGCCATGGGCATTTTCCCCTTTGCCACCGGTTCCATCGCCATTATGTTTTGCCTGTTGTTTATCAATGGCTGGTTCCAGGGCATGGGCTGGCCGCCCTGCGGTCGTGTGGTGGTGGATTGGTTGTGGGTTA
>JAEVYV010000003.1 GCA_023392575.1 Bacteroidota bacterium
GTTATGACCAAGGCGAAGCCGGCCGTAGCCAGATCATCCAATCGGTATGGGACCAGGAAGTAAATGATGTGCTGCTGGCCAAACAATACCAAGAGCTGGGATTGGCTGTTAGCGATAAAGAATTAAGAGACATGTTGTATGGTGCCAATCCGCCCCAGGATCTGAGACAACGTTTTTCTGATCCCAACACCGGTGTGTACAACGGTGTGCAGGCTCAACAATTCATCAGCCAGATCAGAAAGCAGGGTACGCAGCAGGATAAGGATCAGTTGAACCAATACCTGGAGTCTTTGGAAAAAGACCGCCTGCAAACCAAATACACCTCTTTGTTGGCAAACAGCGTCTTCTTTCCCAAATGGTTTTTGGAGAAAAGAAATGTGGACAACAGCCTGATGGCCAAAGTTTCTTTTGTTAGTGTGCCCTACTCCAGTGTTTCGGACAGCACGGTAAAGGTTACGGATGCTGAAATAAAAGAATACATCAATAACCACAAAAATCAATTTGAACAGCAGGAAGAAACCCGTTCCATTTCGTACGTGTCTTTCAGTGCCGCTCCCAACTCGGCCGACAGCGCTGCTACCAAAGAGGCGTTGATGGAACTGAAGCCCAGGTTCGACACAGTTACCAACTACGAGACCTTCCTCAGCCGCAACAGCGCCATGCCGTTCTACGGAGGGTTCATCAGCAAAGCCGCTATCCAGCAACCCAATAAAGACTCGATCCTGAGTGCACCGGTTGGTGTGGTGTACGGTCCTTACCTGGATGCCGGCCAGCACGGTACCTATGTATTGTCCAAGATCATTGCTGCAAGAGTGTTGCCCGATACGGTGAAAGTAAGACACGTATTGGTGGCCACGCACCAGCAAATGCAAACCGGCGAACTGGTGCCGGTACGGGACGATGCTTCTGCCAAGCACTTAGTTGACAGTTTGCAGGCCCTGCATAAAAGCGGAACCAGCTTCGATACCCTGGTGGCTAAATTTTCGGATGACCCCGGAAGCAAAAGCACCGGCGGGGTGTACGACAACGTAACCACCGGCAGAATGGTACCCGCCTTCAACGATTTTATTTTCACACACAAAACCGGCGAAACCGGTGTGGTGAAAACCGATTACGGCTACCACTACGTGGAGATCCTGTCGCAGAAAGGATCCTCGCCGGCATACAAAATTGCGTACCTGGCCAAACCCATTGTGGCCAGCCAGGAAACCGAAAACACGGCCCAAAACGCCGCCACCGTTTTTGCCGGTGACAGCCGCAACGAAAAAGCGTTTAACGAAAACTGGGAAAAGAATTTACGGGCCAAAGGCATCAACAAATTGTCCGCCACCGATATTCATGCTCTGGATTTTTCGATTCAGGGCCTCAGCGGCACGTCTCGCAAACTTGTAAAGGATATTTTTGAAGCCGATCGCGGAGATGTAATCGGGCCCGAGCTGATTGGGGATGCTTATGTGGTCGCCATTGTTACCGAAATCGACCCCAAAGGTTTGGCCAGCGTACACCGCGTTCGTCCGATGGTAGAACCCATCCTGCGCAACAAGAAAAAAGCCGAGCAGATCAAAAAGAACATCGGACAGTTTTCCAGTCTGGAAGACGTGGCTTCCAAAACGTCGCAGCAGGTACAAACCATCGACAGCGTTCGCTTCAGCGGTGCCAGCAACATGCTGGGTTATGAGCCCAAAGTGCTGGGCGCAGCCTTTAACCCGGCCAATAAAGACAAGGTGGTAAAAGAACCCATCCCCGGACAGGCCGGCGTATATGTGCTTCGGGTTGATCAAACATCTACAGTGCCGGTAGAAACGGCCAGCATTGAAGATCAGCGCCACATGCTGGAGCAACAAACCCGCCAGCGCTTGATGAGCATGATGCAATATGGCGGTGGAAACCCCTTCATCGAGCCGCTGAAAAAAGCAGCCAATATCAAAGACAACAGGGCGAAATTCTTCTAATAAAACCTGTTTTCAAGAATAGGAACAAAAAGCCTCCGCACCCCGGAGGCTTTTTGTTTTTAACAGCCAAACAAAACTCCAAGCGTGGCTTTGCTTGACCAGATACCATTTTCACAGGAAGTGCGGGGTTTTTGTTGACATTTACTTAAGACCATTCCTTCTATCTTTGCGCCATGAGCGAGGTGTTTGTAAATAAGGTAGCCAATAGCGGCATCATTACCCTTGACCTGGAAACGTTCCTGCCCGGCGGGCAAACGATGGTGTTTGACCTCAAGGACCATTTGTTCATGGGGCTGATACTGAAGGAAAAAGATTTTCGCGAAGCCCTGAAGAACTTGGACTGGGCGGTTTACCAAAACAAGAATGTGGCCATTGTTTGCAGCGTGGACGCCATTATCCCTGTCTGGGCCTATATGTTGGTCACAACGTATTTGCAGCCGGTGGCCAAAGAAATTTTTGTGGGAAGCGAAGAAGAAATGCAAAAGCATCTTTTTTTAAAAAACCTGGCCGCCATCAATCCACAGGATTTCGCCGAGCAAAGGGTTGTGATTAAAGGATGCGGCGAAATCCCGATCGGAAGCTTTGCCTATGCCGAGATCACCAAAATTTTAAAACCCGTTGTTAAAAGCATCATGTACGGCGAACCTTGCAGCACCGTACCCGTTTATAAAAAGAAATAATGAGAACAATTACCAAGCTTTTTCTTGTTGCCGGCGTTGTTTTTTATACTTCGTGCAGCAATAACGCCAGTACAGAAACCCCTGCAGAGGACTCTGCGGCTGTGGAAGAAGTAGAGGCCACATCGTTTTCCATTGATAAGGAGTTTCCGCAACTGGTGTCGTATCTGCATGCGCAGGACTCGTCTTTTGCCACCGATAAATTCGAGGGCGGAGAATTGGAAACAAACAATACCCTGCCCGAAACCAAGATCGATACCACCCAACTGGCACCCTTCAGGCCCTACCTGGTTTACAACAGCAATAAATCCATGGCCATCGATCCGGTTTCCTACAACTATGTTATTTCTACCAAAAAAGGAAAGACGGTCATGGAGCATGGCGGACCCGATACCGAAGTGGCCCTGGTGGACCTGCAAAACAACACCCGCAAGCGGCTTCTTTTTCTTGGCGCGTCGGGCACGGTGCTGCAGGTAAAATGGGAGGGCGACAGCACCGTAGATATTGTGGGTGTTGAAGAAGTGGACCAGGGAAAGATCAGACCCTCCATCTGGAGGTATCATTTGCCCACGGGCAAAATGGAGTTGTACCAATACGCCGACTCCATCACAGCCAACATCAAAGATTATACAGAGCAAAAGCTCAACCGGCCATAATTAAAACCATCCCTTTTTTCGAAAGATCCGCAGCATCCACAAGGGAATCAGCAACATGGCAGCCACCGAAACCAAAAAGCCCCACTTGTTGTGCAGTAAAGGAATGGTTTCGAAGTTCATTCCAAAGATGCCGCCAATAACCGTAGCCGGCGCCAGCAGGCAGGTCACCACGGCCATTACCTTCATTACTTCGTTCATTCGAAGGTTGACGTTGTTGATGTAGAGATCCTGCATGCTGATCATGATATCGCGGTAGTTCTCGCTCAGGTCGTAGGCCTGCATGATGTGGTCGTGAACATCTTTAAAATACTTGGTGGTTCGTTCGTCCAGCAGATCGCTTTCGCTGCGGATGATGCCGCCCACCAGATCGCGGACCGGGGCGATGTTTCTTTTTAAAACAATGAGTTCCTTGCGCAGCAGGTTGATTTTGGCCAGCGATCTTTTATTGCTGTTGCGGATGATTTCTTCTTCCAGCTGTTCAATGCGGTCGCCCAGTTTTTCCATCACAAAAAAATAACTGTCCACAATCAAATCCAGCATGGAATAACACAAATAGTCGGCGCTCCGTTGCCGCAATTTGCTGTTCGCCAGTTTTAATTTGTCGCGGATCGGATCGAAGACATCCCGCCTGGGATCTTCCTGAA